>CALMJN010000168.1 GCA_937864385.1 uncultured Methanosarcinales archaeon
GGCAAAATGGGTGATGGGACAGCCCAGAGGCCGGTAACGAAAGACCTCGCCCTCTTGAAGCTGCGCCGCCGGATTGAAGGGATGCAGATCCTCCCGGCAGGATGCCTCGCCCTTCAGAGGGGCCAGGGCGAAGTCGGCCCGCAGGCCGTCCAGAACGCCCACGATCTCCTCTCCCCGATCCGGGCAGGCCAGGAGCCGGGCGATCTGCTCCGCCCGGCCCGAAAACCTCTCCTGCTTGAGCATGGGGCAGCGCTCCAGCCCGGCCACGTCCACCAGCTTGGCCGCAAACTCCCGGCAGCTGGAAAGGCCGCACTCCCCGCAGTTGTATCCCGGCAGGAGCTTTTCTATCCGCTTCACTGTCATCTCACTCCCCGACGTACTCCATGAAGCCGTCCAAATGCCGCAGCACTCCCCGGTGGTGCTCCTTGGATACCCGCAGCTCCCCGGTGCATAAGGTGCATATGGCCAGGGGTGGGTTGTGCCGCAAGACCATCTCTCCTTCCACATCCGGCCAGGTCCGGATCAGCTCCGCCAGCTCCGCTGAGCCCTTGCCGGAGAGGCCGTTGGCCTCTATTATCCGGCATCCCGGATTGGCCTCGATGATCCTCTCCCGGAAGACCTCCCTCTCCGCCTGGGAGACCAGATCCCCCTTGGTCATCACCGCCGCATCGGCAGTGGTGAGAAGCGGCCCCACCTTCAGGGGACTGTTGGGCCCGGTGGTGACATCTATAACACATATCGCCAGGGCCTTGTCCGGATAAGGAGCGCAGCGCAGGCACAGGCCCGCCGTCTCATTTAGCAGAATATCCGCCTCCTCTCCCGCCGCCCAGTCCATCATCTCCTGAAAATTGTATATGGCATAGTGGTCCGGGCACATGTCCCGGGAGAGGCCCACCGCCACCGGCACATCCAGCCTCTTAAACCTTGCATCATCCTCCGTCCACATGCAGTCTATCTTAACCAACGCCGGATGATGCCCGGCCCGGATCAGATCCCTGACCGCATGCATGAGCACCGAGGTCTTGCCCGAGCCGGGAGTGCCCGCCGCTACCACCATCTTCAAGATACTGCCTCGCCCTGACGGATGGTCTCCCGCAGAGATGCCAGCCAGCCGTCCACCTTCTCGATATCCTTGAAGATCTTCTGCTCCTCCTCATTGGTGCTGATGACCTTGACCATGCCCCCGTTCTTCATCACTATCCGCCGGGAGGCCATGAGGGCCAGCATTGGGTCATGGGTTACGACAACCACGATCTTGCCCTCGCCTGCCAGGAGCCGCAGCGCCTCCTGCTTCTTGATCCCGGCGTTCTCGATCTCGTCGATGAGGACTATGGGCGAGTCGCTGATCACGGCGATGTCTGCCGCCATGAGCGCCCTGGACTGGCCGCCACTCAAGATGGTTAGCTGGAAGGAGGGGTTGACCGGCTCGCCGGTGAGGGTATTGGCCAGAGAAATGACCCTCTCCGCGAGAGCCGGGTCCTTTCCCCTGGACTTGGCATGCATGCGGAGAAATTCGCCCACGGACATGTCCGCCAGGAAGTGCATATTCTGGGAGAGCTGGGCCACCAGCTTCTTTCTGGGATCGGATCGCAGCTCCGGAGCCGGTGGCAGGCCGTTGATCAAGATCCTTCTGCCGGAGGGGGTGTCTCCCCAGGCGAACTGCTCGATGTCGGCAATAAGAGTGCTCTTGCCCGAGCCCGTGGGCCCCACTATTCCTATGATCTCTCCCCGGGCGATCTCCATGGATGGCACGCCATCGGGGTGGCCGTCTTTGTCCACTCCGCCCTGAATGGTGAGCGTCAGTGGCCTGATAGATTGACTCGCAGTCTGGCTCATCTCTTCCCCTCTAATAGCTCCGCTGCTTCCTCCCAGCTTTTGACTGCCGCCAGCGGCTGGAGAGCCTGCAGCTCAAAATCCTCTCTCATCCTGGCCAGCCCTCCCCCGGTGATATTGAGAAGGATGGTATCCTTGGGCCTGACCCTGCCCTCCTGCACCGCCTGGCAGAGTGCCGCCACTGCCACTGCCGGGGCATTGAGGATGTCTATCTCCTCGCTCTCTTCCAGCAGCCTCTTGGCCTGCTGTGCTTCGCCATCGGTGATCCCGTAGACATCGCCGCCCGTTTCCTGGAGGGCATCCCTGACTCCGCCGGGCATTGCATAAGGGGGCCTCCTGTTGAAGAGAACATCATCAAACATATCCTCGCTGATGGGCTCTGCCGGCAGTCCCTTCCATTGGTAAAATATGGGCGCATTGGGGATATTCTGGGCCAGATGAAGCCGGGGCAGATTATCTCCGAAGCGGCCGTCCCCTCTCAGCCGGAGGGCCGCCTCCCAGGCGGATATGCCTCCCGTGCCGCTGCCAACCGCCTGGAAGTAATGCTCTGGGATCCGGCCTAAAAAGAAGGCAGCATCCAGCATCACTGTCCCCATCCCATCCCGCCGGGCGATATTTCTTGCTCCCCCCTCGGGCACAAAGCCGGGATACGAGCAGGCCTTCTCAGCCATGACAATGGCATCATAGTAATCCCCCCGCACGGCGACAAGAGTCACCTGCTCGGCGCCGTTGGACAGAACCGTCCACATCCTGTCCAGGGCCTTTTCCGGCACAAAAAGAAGCAGAGGCCAGCCGGCAAGGGTGGCAGCATGGACAAAGGCCCTGGCCGTGTTCCCGGCCGAGGCCAAGACCAAGGTGGATCTCTCTCCCCTCTCTTTCAGCCTCTCTATGGTGGGAGCGGCCTCCAGATCCTTGAAGCTGCATGTGGGAAGGCGTGCTCCTCTCTCCGGCCAGTAGCCATTGAAGCCGATGAATAGGTTTTCCAGGCCCAGCTCACGGGCCAGCCCCCGGCTTTTGTAGGTCACCGGACCGGCCTCAAAGCCGGGAAAGACTCTTTCTACCGGCAGCCAGTCCAGAAAGCGCCAGATGCCGGGGAGGTCCCTGGGCTGGATCTGCCTGGCCCGGTATTGGGCGCGCAATAGAGATTGGTCATGGGGGCAGCTTAGAGCATACTCCGGCTGAAGCGATCCATCGCTCACACATCTGAGCTGAAATTGGCCCATAGGGAGAAATCATCTCAATGGTTGATATAATGTTTTCTGTTGGAGGAAAAATTTTGTCCTATTTGTGAAAATTAACCTCTGGGCTGCTACTATTGCCCAATGTATCTATTATAGAATATAAAAGGCTTTTCCGCTCAATGCAATTTTTATCCCAAAAGTACAAATATCTAAGATGCATTGTCCAATAGTATGCCAAATGTGGAGCGGCTGATGAGGGCGGCCTTTCAATCCGACGAGAGCCTGAGAGAGACACTAAAAGAGGTCCTGGGAGAGCTGGGGCTCTCCGCCCGGGAGTTCTCCCGGATTTCAGCCATTCCCCAGAGCACCCTCTACAAGATTCTCTCCGGGCACAGGGATCCGAATATCACCACCCTGCGCCAGATAGTCAAGACCGTCCGGCAGCTGGAGGGCTCGGAGGGAAACTTCATCGCCATCATCGCCGCCCGTCCCGTCCTGGACAAGATCAGCGAGAAGAAGATGAAGATAGGGGATAAGATGCTGACATTGAGGGAGTACTCGGCCACAAACATAGAGGAGGCGATCATTGCTGCCGTCCGGGCGGAGAGGGATGGAGCATCCGCCCTGGTCTGCGCCCCCATCGTCAGCCCCACTGTAGAGAGACTGCTCTCCATTCCCGTAGCCACCATCATCCCCAAGGACAGCGTGGTCAGAGCCATCGAGGTGGCAGCCAGAAAGATTGAATAGGATCGAATGAATTCAAATTTTGATGGGATAAATAGATGAGTCCCCTAGTAAAGGCCCTGATTGCCAGGCCGTCTGCCGCCGGCATTATGATGTTCTTGCTCCTAGCCTGTCTTTTTGTCAGTATCTCTTACGGCCAGAGCCCTCCAATCTTTCAGAGCGTGAGCGGTGAGTTTGCCCAGACGTGGATTGAGGACTACAAGAAAGAGAATGGCATTGCTGCTCCGCCAAGGGCCGGCAATATGGAGTCGAATCAGAGCCGGGATAACGAGAGCGATCTATGGAGCTGGGGCAGCGCACCCCGGGGCAGCAAGATAGTAGACGGCCAGCTGGAGAGGGATCCCAATTATCTGCGGCCCCTGCTGAATCTGACCAGCAACTGGCTGGATGAACTCTATACCGATTCCGACACCGGCCTGCCCATGGAGGTCTATTCCGATCCGGTTACGGGAAGAAAATATTATCAAATCCTCAATCCCAATACGGGAATTGCCTTCTTCACCTATTGCGCCTATGAGGACGAGGAGACCGGTCAGACGGTCTACGTATACGTTGATCCGGATACAGGCAAAGAGGTCAAGGCAAGCTCGGTTCCTGCCGATATAATCAGATCCCTGGCAGGAAGCATGGCTGACAATTTAATTTAAAGGCACGAAAGCTTCCAAAGCAATACTGCCAATCCCAAAAGGCTTTTATTTCTCTGCCTCAGATGCACTGGGCTGTGGGGTCTTTGCAGATGAAGAGCATTTGGGCACTCTCTGCCATCTTGGTGCTGTGCCTTTCGGCGGCAATATGCAGCGGTCAGGATGCAGGCCATTTTCAAAGCATAGGCGGAGATTACGGCAAGAAATTGATCAGTTCCATCGATGCCAATGATACCAAGCCTGAAGAGAATGAAAGCGGAACTCTTTGGAGCTGGGGAAGCTCTCCCAAAGGAAGCAAGATTGTGGACGGAATGCTGGTAGAAGATCCCAGATATGCCTTAAAAAAGCTCAATGTCGTCTCCAACTGGCTGGGCGACTCCCTGGTTGATCCTTACGGGGTAACTGCGCCTGCTTATGCTTTTACCGATCCGGATACCGGTCTGCCGGTTCAGACCTATGTCGATCCTCTCACAGGGCATTACTACTATACTTATACCGAAGCCAATACCGGAAAGCTGGTATATGTATACTTCAACCCACAGACCGGGGAGGCGCTCTACACCAGCTATGCCCCCATCTCCGGCCAGTATGTGGAGCAAAACAAGAGCTTCTCCCTGCCACCTATATTCAGTTAAGGCATCTGAGGAGCCTGGGTCTCCGGCAAGAGCAGCCGAATAAAAAGGAAAACGACAGCATGATGCGAAATCCTTTTATGGCTTTGCACCGAATTCAATTCAGTGGGGTCAGTATGAAAACTGCATTGGCAGTATCAGCATTATTGATAGCTTGTCTGTTGGCAGGCATCGCTCTAGCCCAGAATGGGGATCGCTTTCAGAGCATAGGCGGAGAGTATGGAAGGAGCATAATAAGCTCTCTGACCGCCAATGAGACTGAGGTTGCAGACAGCGAAAACAACAGCAATAGCACCCTCTGGAACTGGGGGACCATTCCCAAGGGGAACATGCTGGTCAATGGAACCCTGGCAAGGGACCCCTTCAATATCCCAGGTCCCATAGAGAATCCGGACAGCTCTTATAGCCGGGTAGGGGCGGATGCATTTACCGGAAGAGCCATTTATTCCTATACCCCACCGGGCGGTGCAGCAGCCAAATACTTCTATGTGGATCCGTATAGCGGACTGCCGGTCTATGTGGAACGAGAAGATGTCACATTTGAGGGCTACAGCTCAGCCCCATCTGGAAGCGGGAGCTACGAGCTTCCTCTGGCCTTCAGGTGAGTCTCCTTAAGCAGGCCGAATTGATATTAAAGAGGAGTTGAGAGTTATGAAGTATATTGCCATAATTTTATGTCTGATAGGATTAGCCGTGGCTGGATACAATGATTGGCAGCAGGGCGCCGCAGATGGCCTGAAATACGGATTTAAGATGGGACAGGCATACCAGAATGCACTTAACGGCATTAATGTGACCGGCTTTAATGCAGAGGTCGATAGATACAATGCCTGGATCAGGCAGAATTTCGGAGAGGACCCCTACCTGATGATGTCGAAGATGCCTACCGGTGGGATTGATCTGACCAAGCCGGTCCTTATTGCCAATAACACCACCAGCGGCGGAATACCCCATAAGATCGACGGCATGAGTGAGATGAGTGGCCCGAGCTATACCACAAATGATGTGAACCTCTTGCCTAAAAACGTGGATCTCAGGAATGCGAAAAATGCCGATCCTACTCTCAGCGGCTCGCAATACTTGCCCTGGGTTTAAGCCCCGGGCTTTTCATTCTTTTCCTGGATTCAAAGATCATCCATAAACCGCTTCCTCTGCCAAGGGCAGGATCTCACTGAAAGCCCTCCAGAAAGCTCTTGATGCACCACTTGAGGTCAGGGTGGTATCCTCCCTCCAGCAGAGCGAACCTGCGGCCTTTACAGCTCTTCGATCCTTCCCGGATGCTTCTCCCGATCTTGTGATAGTCCTCCAACCTGAGAAGCCCTCCCCAGTCCTGGAGGTAGGTGTCAAAGCCGGCGGATACGGCCACTATATCCGGCTCGAATCCCAGGAAGGCATCCTCTACCTGCATCAGGTAGCGGCTTTCATCCATATTCAGATACTCGAAGCTCTCGTCCACCGCCCAGGGGTTGACGAGCTTGACATCAGGATCGCCCCGGAAGATGCTGGCTGTGCCGTCTCCGTAGTGCAGATCGATATCTATGATCAGAGCCCGCCTGGCGGCAGGCTGGACCCTTTTTATGGCTATGGCCATGCTGTTGAAGCAGCACATGCCCCAGGCCCGGTTGGCCGAGGCATGGTGGCCGGGCGGGCGCAGCAGGGCGAAGGCAGGCTGGCCGGCCAGAGCCAGCTCTGCGGCAGTGATGGCCCCGCCCGCAGCCAGCGCGGCAGGCTCATAGAGCCCCATCTTCCTCACCAGCTCTATGTGCTCCCGGCCGTGCACCCTGGCGATGTCCTCGATAGAGGCAGGCCCAAAATCTACTAATTCATAGCCGCATTCCCGGAGCAGCTTGGCTGGAAGGGCCACCCTGTCCGGGCTTTCCACCGGATTGGCCGGATATCGGGCGGCGAGCTTGTCCGAGTATACTATTTTCATGTCTGCATTCCACTCCTTTCCCTCCACCTCATCAGCCCCACCGCCGCCATCCCTGCCGCTCCCGCCCCAAAGATGAATGTGGCCTGCTGCCCCCACAGCTCCCAGATGGCCCCGGCCAGCAGGCTGGAGGCTATGGCCGCCAGGCCAAGGGCTCCGGAATACAAGCCTAGCGCGCTGCCCCTCAGGCCAGGCGGGCTGAGGTCGGAGACAAAGGCCCTCTCCGATCCGTCCACCAGGGCATAAACCAGTCCGTAGAGGGCGAAAAGCATGACAAGACCGGCCTGGCTGCTGACAGTGGCGAAGCCCAGAGCGGTCAGGGCAAAGAGGCCGTATCCCAGAGCCAGAATCCTCTTCCGCCCGATCCGGTCCGACCAAATCCCCGCCGGCAGGGCCAGTAGGGCATAGGTCAGGTTGAATAGGGCATAAAGCAGTATGGCCGATGCCGCCGCCTGGCTTCCGGAGAGTATCCCCTGGGCCCGGAGGATGAAGAACATATAGCTGAAATTGCCCAGGGCAAAAAGGCAGGCTATGGCCAGAAAGTTCAAGAGATCGGGCGGCAATTGGGAGAGCCGCCAGCTATAGTCGCATTTTGGGGCGCTGTAGCTCTCTTTGACCTTTGCAAAAGGCAGCAGTGCCAGCAGGGCCAGGGCTCCCGCCACCAGAAAGATGGAGCTATAGGAGAAGCCCATCTGCCAGAGAGAATAAGCCAGAAGCGATCCAATCACCGCCCCGGCTGAGTCCATAGCCCGGTGCAGCCCGAATCCCCTTCCCCTGCCGCCAGGCGCCGCAGACTCGGAGATCATGGCGTCGCGAGGGCCGGATCGCAAACCTTTGCCGCACCTCTCCAGGCTTTTCGCCAGAAAGACGGCCAGCCAGCTTCCTGCGGCAGCCAGGAGTATCTTGCCCAGAGCGGACAGGGCATAGCCTCCCACCACCAGGGGCAGGCGCCGGCCAATCCGATCCGACCAGCAGCCGGAGATGAGCTTGATCAGGCTGGGCAGCCCCTCGCTTATGCCCCCGATCAGGCCCACCGCCAGAGTGCCGCCTCCTAAAGAGGCTATGAAAAGCGGCAGAAGAGGCTGAATGATCTCGCTGCTTATGTCGTTTAAAAGGCTAACCAGGCCCAGTAAAATTATGTTCCTGCCGTTCTTGGCGTCTGACACTTAAGTATCAGAGTCTCTATTATCCCTGGTTTATTTCAGGCTTTGTCTCTTCCCGGGCAGCGCCCCGACAAGGCTTGCAGCTTCATCGGAAGATAGCTGCTCGGGCCTCCTGTCGAGGAGCGACGAATCGAGGCTGGAGAGGTCATACGGGCTTGCACCCAAGGCCGCCAGTCCCTTCTTGACCTTCTTTCGCCGATTGTTGAAGAGCCCTTCCGCCAGCCTGATCAGATCCGACGCTTCTCCAGCCGGGCGGTCGGCGCGGGGCAGTAGCCTG
>CALMJN010000169.1 GCA_937864385.1 uncultured Methanosarcinales archaeon
GCAGTGAGCACTTCAGTGCCCACATCTTCATTTGGATCATAGTAGAAGCCGGCAAAGTTCTGCGCCGTCCATTCAAAATCCCCCGTGGCCGCCTGACTTCGGATCTCAATGGATTGGCTCGAGGATGCGTCATAGTATGCGCTCTCCTCTATCGAAGGCCGTTCAGGCTTGGCTGCCGGCAGGATCTCTTTGCCTGAAGAGGAGATGGTTTTTTTCGTGGCCGGAGGGTTTGCTCCTGCATCACTTAATTCCTCCTCTGCCATCGAGCTTTTTCCCAGCGAGCTATCCACGCCTGCCTCTGCCGTCCTTGAAGCTACAGGCGGGCGGGAATTGGTTCCCTTGGCTGAAGCAGTCTCAGGAGCGGGAATATCGCTCTCGTGAGGCGTAGTAGAATCAACTGCATATCCCTCAACCTTGGCAAATCCGCAGGGCGACTCTGAGTTCCGGGACCAGGTGTCAGGATCGGAGTCCTCAATGGTATAGGAGCCGGCGGGGATGACCTCATTGGGATGGGCTATCCAGTAGCCTCTGGGCACCTCGCCTCCCTCACGGCTGCTCTCTGCCTGCCAGGGGCCATGAACTGTGCCGTCGCCGTCTCGCAGGCCGATGGTTCCGCCCGGTGCACCTTCGCCGTAGTTCCAGTGGAAGGTATCGATGTAGGTGATCGTCATGGGCTCGTCGATGGTGAAGAACGGGCTGCAGGTGGGGCCGTTGTCCACGGTGTCCTTGTTCCAGCTGTTGTAGATCACATTTGAGGTATGATCATCTCTTGAAATGCTTTCTCTCTCCCCTTCAGTCTCCTCCGGGGAAATTAGTGCAAATCCGGTCAAGTCCACGGTCCCGTTTAATGTTGGCTGAATGGTCCTGGAACCAGACTGGATGGCCTGGATCTTTCCGCCTGTATCCAGGCTTCCGGTAATTTTTGTTCCCGATTTGACTGATATATTTTGGAAGGATAGCAAGTGCACAAAGTCCTCACCCTCCGGCCTTATGATGTCAAAGTCCAATTCTCCATATCCGGTTCCGGCAATGGACAATGAATACTCTCTGTCCAGTGGCAGCTGGTATATCTCCACCTCACCTTCGCTCAGAACCTCTGCGCCAGGGATCTCGTTAATGAAGACGCCATTCTCGGTGCCAAAGCGTCTGCCTTGCTGATCGGTAAAGATTGCGTCAGCCGGGCACCTCAAGACAACATTGAATAGCTGGGCCCATTTCATGCCTTCTATCGCCGCATAAAGGTTCTTCTTGAGCCCCGGCACGATGGCATTCACCTGATCCAAAGGAATCTTCCGGAAGACTTTATGAGCGGAGATACGGTCTCCGTAGGCCCAATCATAGCCCATGTAAGACGGATTGCCCCAAGTGGCTTGAGCTGGTTTCAGATAAATCTCTGGCATAGGTCGATCCTGATTGACTTTGCTCACCGGGAAGTTGGAATCGTAGACATATACATAAGGCGGATTTCCACTCACCTCGATCAGCTTATAGGCCAGGACCGCATGAGCGGCGTTTCCGCCTGAGAAAGTAATTATTATTGGATCTCGCGAGTTCTTGAGAGAATCCTTTACCGCCTGATAGCATTTGGCAGGAGACTCCTCCCGAGAGAAAAGGGTTTCGTTGGTGAGCATCGACTCCCATAGTGGAACCATCTGGGCAAGATGATAGAGGTTAATGTTGGTACTGGCCTCTTCCAGATTCATATCAGC
>CALMJN010000170.1 GCA_937864385.1 uncultured Methanosarcinales archaeon
GCAGGATAGCTGATATCTACCGCTATGCTGAAGAGCTGCATGCCAGCGGCAGGTACTTCGAGATGAAGGTCTACCAGGGCGAGCCCCACGGCTTTATGATCGAGGAGGGTCAGCTTTCCCAGGGCTTTGCGGCTGAGGACGCCCTGCATCAGATGGCCAGCTTTTTTGACCGGACGCTGAAGGGAGTCTGAGCGAGGGCTACAGATCTGGGAGATGGAGACGGCCGATCTGAAAGGGCATGAGAATAGGTTAAAAAGGATCGCAGCCTATAACCATGAGAGGTAATGTCTTATGAGATTGTTATTGTCTGCCGTACTGATAGCCGCAGTTATGCCTGCGGCTCTCTCCCAGGGAGATTATCTGATTCCTGATTACCTTTACACCGATCACCTGAAGCCGGACGCAAGCCAGATGTATCTGAGGGACTGGTTGGAAGGAGGATATGTGAGAAGCCTGGACCGATCCCGGCTGATGGATCCGGGAATTGCGGGAATGGTCCGCTGGCTGGATGCTCCGGTTCCTTCCTACCCCTGGTATGGCTCGGATCTCTCTTTCTACAAGAGGCTGGCTCCGGCATCTGCCTTCACCCCATTCAGCCAGTACTATGCCGAGGCTAAGGTAGAGGCGGAGGAGCCCAGGGTGGCAGAGATCATAAGCAGCCCTGTGCCCTTCAACATCACCCTGGGAGCGCCTAAGAATGTCTTCTACGCCTCGGGACAGGGGCTGCCCTTCTCCCAGTATCTGTCCACTGAGCCCTCCCGGAGCAGCGACCTCTGGATTCGGGGGCGTGAGAACTGGACCCAGTATGTGGTAAGCCCGGTGGGAGCGGCGGTGGAGCTGGTGGCCAATGTGCCGGGAGGAGGCAGCGGCGGATTCTACCAGACGGTCCAGACCGAGACGGCCAGCCTTAACTCAAAAACATATCAGTTCTATGAGGGCTACAACAGCATGATCTTCCGGGCGGACCGGATTGGAAGGCATCTGCTCTATCTGGTGGCAGACAATCAGCCCAGCAATGTGGTGGTGATAGATGTCTTCGCCCAGGCTCCGGCAGCTCAGCCGGCCGAGCCTTCTCAGAGCCAGCCCTTCCAGGCGGCCCAGCCTGCCCAGAGCACCCTGCCTTATCAGGCAGCGCAGCCCATCCAGACCACCCAGCCTTTACAGACCTCCCAGCCACAGAGCTATCCCCTGCCCGGCTCGGCAAACACACCTCAGTATCCCACTGTGCCCCAGGCTCCAGCCGGCGCATCTTCGCTTGCAGACACGCCGCTGACCATCTACTATCCAGGCCTTAGCAACTTCCAGGTCTTTGTGGACGGGGTTGAGGTGGGAGTGGGCAGCGGCGGCAGCTTCAGCACCAAAGTCAAGGGCGGCGCCAGCCATGTGATCAGCATCTGGGACGGCTTCTGGATGTATCAGAACAACGTATACTTCGAGAGCGGCATTCCCAAGGTGATCAATGTGGAAGCGGTTTGATTTTTTTTCTTTTTTTTTCGTTATCTTGTTATCTTGTTATCTTGTTATCTTGTTAGCTTGTTAGCTTGTTATCTTGTTATCTTGTTATCTTGTTATCCCGCTATCCAGTTATCTCGTCATAAAGCCCACAACTCGCCGATCTGTTCATTTTGACTCTCAAGATTCGCTCGCCTCAGCCAATGATGCCTGGCTAAACGCCAACCGGTTGCATGGAAAAGCCCATGGTCTCAGACCATTTCCAGCTCCATCAATTGGGAAAGACTGAAATGCCCCCGACGAGATAAAAAGAAAAGAACATGGCCGTATTCGAGTACATTCTCCTGGGGGTGGCAGTGCTCCTGCTCCTGAGCGTAATCTCCAGCAAAGCATCCACTCAGCTGGGGGTGCCCACCCTTGTGCTGTTTTTGGCCATAGGCATGCTGGCAGGCTCGGACGGGCCGGGAGGAATCTATTTCGACAGTCCCTGGCTGGCCCAGTCTCTGGGAACCCTGGCCCTGATATTCATCTTGTTCTCCGGGGGCTTGGACACCAAGTGGAAGGAGGCAAAGTCGGTATTATGGAGAGGGGCGATTCTATCCACCCTGGGGGTCATACTCACCGCCGCCATCGTGGCATATGCGGCTCATTATGTGCTGGACTTTTCCATGCTGGAGGCCATGCTTTTGGCGGCTATCATCTCCTCCACCGATGCTGCGGCGGTCTTTTCCATTCTCCGGTCCAGGCAGATCAGCCTGAAAGGAGATATGAGGCCGCTACTGGAGCTGGAGTCGGGCAGCAATGACCCCATGGCCATCTTCCTCACCACCAGCCTGATCGGCCTCATAATGGGCCAGGTCACCTCTCCCCTGGCTCTGGCGCCCATGTTCGCCCAGCAGATGGCGTTGGGTGCAGTGTTTGGCATTATTTCTGGCAGAGGCATGGCCTACCTCATCAACCGCATCCGCCTTGATTATGAGGGGCTTTATCCCGTTCTGACCATATCCCTGGTGCTTATCACCTACACCGTCACCTCCATTCTGGGAGGCAATGGTTTTCTTGCCGTCTATCTGGCCGGCCTGGCGCTTGGCGACCACTCCTTTATTCACAAGCGCAGTCTGATGCATTACCATGACAGCCTGGCCTGGCTGATGCAGATAGCCATGTTTCTGACCCTGGGGCTGCTGGTTTATCCAACCAGGCTGATCCCGGTGGCGGGCATCTCCCTTTTCATCTGCTTCGTCCTAATGTTCATGGCCCGGCCCATCAGTGTGCTTTTATGCCTTTTGCCCTTCCGGCAGATGACTCTCAAGGAAAGAGTTCTGATCTCCTGGGTGGGCCTGCGGGGCTCGGTTCCCATCATCCTGGCCACATTCCCCCTCATATCCGGCGTAGGAAAGGCGGATATGATCTTCAATGTGGTGTTCTTTGTGGTTTTGGCCTCGGTTCTGTTGCAGGGCTCCACCATACCCTTCCTGGCCCGCCGCCTGGGCCTGGACATGCCCCTGGAAATCCCGCCGGAGATAGCGGCAAAGCAGGAGAAGGATGCCTGGGAGTCGCTGGTCAAGCTGAAGGTGTTTCCGGGAAGTGAGGCGGAAGGCAGGCAGATTGCCGATCTTAATTTACCCGATGATACCTGGATTGCGGTCTTGAGGAGAGACGGCCATCCCATGCGTCCGGTAGGAAGCACCATACTACAGGCAGGAGACCGTCTGACCGTCCAGTCCGGCGGCCAGTCTCTGGAGATGCTCAGGCAACTGGTGGAAAAGAAAGAAAAAGCGAATCCTCCGGAACAGCTGGAGGCATAAGGGGCAGGCGAATCCATGGACACGGGCGGATTGATGCTCTTTCTGGCGGGCCTTGCTGCCCTCATAATCGGCGCCGAGATGGTTTTGCGGGGCGGGGCAAGGTTTGCCGCATTGATGGGGATCCGGCCTCTGGTCATCGGCCTGACGGTGGTCTCCATCGGAACCAGTATGCCTGAGCTGGCCGTGGGCATCACCGCCGGCCTGGAGGGGAGCGGCTCGATTGCGGTGGGCAATATCGCCGGCACCAATATGGTCAATTTGCTTTTCATTCTGGGATTGAGTGCCCTCTTCAGGCCTCTGATGCTCCATCTTCAGGTGATCAAGCTGGATCTGCCTGTGATGATCCTTGCAGCGGGACTGATGGTCGGCCTGGCATGGGACGGCGTACTCTCCGCGTGGGACGGAGTTATGCTACTGGCTGCGGCTATACTCTACACCATATTGCTCTTCCGTCAGCATGAGTCGGCTGCGGTGGAGGAGGAGTTCGAGGACATGTGCGGAGGGGGAGTGGAGGAGAGCTGCCCGTCCGGACAGATGGCCGGAAAAAAGGACGCCAGGCGGCCCAGGCTGAGAAATGCCCTGCTGCTCGCGGCAGGCATGGGGATATCGGTGATAGGAGCCCAGTGGGCTGTGCACGGGGCGGTGGAGATGGCCCGGTCGCTCCAGGTCTCGGAGGCCATTATCGGCTTGACGGTGGTGGCCATAGGCACATCCTCTCCGGAGCTGGTCACCACTGCCATCGCCACGGTCAGAAACGA
>CALMJN010000171.1 GCA_937864385.1 uncultured Methanosarcinales archaeon
ATGGAGGCCCGGTTGAAGTTCTCCCCCACAGCAGTGAAGAGCTCCAGGCTCTCCTGGTAGCAGGAGAGGGCCTCGTCCCATTGCCCCCGATCGGCGTGGCCGCCAGCCACCAGGCTTAGGACTTCTGCCTGGCCGGACAGATCTCCCACCTCTTTAAGCTGCTCTATCTGGGAGAGGCACTCATCGATATCAAGAGATCCATCGTCGCCTCCTTTTGCCAGAAGGTCGATGCTGGCCTGCATCTCCGCCGCCGCCTCCCTATCCCCCAAGAGCTTGTATTTCTCCAGGGCCCGGGTGAACTGCTCCCGGGCGAGAGAGCCCTCACCCCGGCGCTGGTAGAGCTGGCCCAGATTTGCCAGCACCTGGGCGGCGCCGGCAAGATCCTCCCGCCTCTCAAAGAGATCCAGGCTCTCCTGATAGCAATCTATTGCTCTAGACCACTCACCCTTCTTCAGGTATAGAGCAGCGGAATTGCTCAAGACCGAGGCCAGGCTTCTCTCATCTCCTGCCCTCTCAAATCCCTCCCGGCTGGCGGCATAATTTTCCAGTGCGCCGGTCCAGTCTCCCCTACGGTAGTTGATATTGGCCAGATTGTTCCTGGCCACGGCTATGGAATAACCATCATCCAGCCGCTCCAGGATGGAGAGACTCTCCTGATAGCAGGCCACGGCAGCCTCCCACTCACCCAGCTCCGCCTTGAGATCGCCCCAGGAGCAGAGAACGGCAGCCAGGGTGGACTCGTCTCCCGATAGGCGAAGCTTGTCCAGTACCTGTCCATAGATCCCCTCCGCCTCTTGCCATCGTCCGGAGCGCAGGCAAGTATTGACCAGTCCGTATAGAGATGCGGTTATGGCCGAGGAGTCGCCCAGCTCGAGACCTATGCTCAGGCACTCCTGGTAGCGCTGCCGGGCGCTCTTGATCTCTCCATTCTCCCCCTCCAGGTCGGCCAGGGCGAGCAGTATCCTCGCCTGGCCCTGGCGGTCTGCCTCCTCCCTGAATATGGCCAGGCTCTCTTGATAGATCTTCTCCGCCTGGTTTAGATCCCTTTCTTGTAGATAGCATGCGGCCAGGTTGGCCAGGGTGGTTGCCGTGCCCAGTCGGTCCAACTCACCTTGCCGGGCATCGAGGCTTTTATTGTAGCATAAAATTGCCCTGCGGCGGTCTCCCTGATCGGAGAAGAGATTGCCCAGATTATTCTCGGCCAGTGAATACCCGGCCGCGTCACCCAGCTTTTCATAGGCGGCTGCCGCCTGCTCAAGATAATCCCGGGCAGCCTCCCCATCGCCCTGAAGCTGGGCGGTGATGCCCAGGGAAAGCCGGACGCCTGCCGACCCGGCCTGATCGGACTCGTTTCTTGCCTCCAGGCTTCTCTTAAGATGCTCCTCCGCCAGAGATAGCTCACCCAGGCTCTGGTAGATCAGCCCCATATTGGCCATGGTCTGGGAGCATCCCTGGCTGTAGCCGATCTCCTGGAAGATCTGTAATGAGCGGCTGTAGGAGTCCAGAGCCAGATCCAATTGGCCCTGCAGGTGATATGAGCTGGCCAGATTGGCCAGAGCCTCCGCCTCCTGCTGGCTCTTTCCCTGCTGGTGAAACAAATCGGCCGCCCTTTGAAAGCTCTCTGCTGCCCGGGCATAGCCGCCCAGATCGATATCAATCAAGCCCAGGCAGCCGCAGGCAGAGGCGGATGCGGCAAAATTGCCCAGATCCTCCCACAGCTCCAGGCAGCGAGTGAGGCAGCTCCTGGCTTTGTCCATCCGGCCCTGTTCTCTCAGGCTTGCCGCCAGTACAGTGAGAAGGTCGGCCTCCTCCTCCAGGTCCCCCTCTTGGTGGAAGAGCTCTATAGCCTGGGAGAGGCAGGCTTCTGCCCTGGCCTTGTCTCCCAGATCAAGCCAGCACTGTCCCAGGCGGCCGGCAGAGCGGGCGGCCAGGAAAATATCGGAGTCTGCCAGAGCAGAAAGCCCTCTCTCATATCTCTCCGCAGCCTCGCTGGTTCGACCCTCTTGGAAGAAGAAGTCCGCCATCCGGATAAGGATCCTGGCGGCAGCGCCATCCTCTCCTGCCTCCTCCAGGATGACCCTGGCCTGCGCGAGACAGCTCTCCACCCGTCCAGACTCACCTCTCATCTGATGGATGGTGGAGAGAGCGGCCAGAGAGGATGCCAGGCCCTTGCTGTCCTGCCGCTTCTGGCAGAGGTTGCCGCTCTTCTCATAGAACTGCTGGGCTTCATCCAGCTCCCCCTTCTCAGCGGAGATCTCTCCCAGAGCATAGAGGGCTTGCGATCTGCCTGCCAGATCGCTCTCATCCAAAAGATCCATGGCCTGAGAGTAGCACTCCCGGGCAGCAGCCAGGTCGCCCTGCAAGTGGCATGCCCGCCCCATATTGACCAAAATCTCATGGATATGAGCCGTCCCCTCTTCAGCCGCCTGGCCCTGGGAGAGGGCTTTCCTGTAGTACTGTACCGCCCGATCCCAGTTTTCATCCTCGCTGTAAATGCCCCCCAAACAGAGATAGGCAGATGACTCCATCAAACCCTCTCCCTGCTCTTTGGCCAGATCGAGGCTGCGCAAAAAATATTCCTCAGCCGCCTGGCGGAAATATAGGGCATGGGCCACCCGGCCCAGATCAAACCAATCTCTGGAACTGCCGGAGGAGCTGAGATGCTCAGCCATCTCCGCCAGCTTCTCTTGAACCTGATTTTCGTCTGTTGAGAGAAGGGCGCTCACAAAGGAGGAGAGGGGGCCGGCGTCTCCCAAGGAGAGGCTCTTCAGCTGCTCCGGATCGCAGCCATTGCCCCGGCCAAGGGCCTCGGCCAGAAGGCCGAGCAAAGGCATGCCATTTGACCCGGTCATGTTTTCATTGCCCCCCTGCCCGGCTTCCGGGAAAGGTATTCCATCCCATAGAAAACGGCTGGCACAGACGAGATGAGCCGGATAGAGACAAGGCCAGTCTGAGTCTTCCGCTGCCTCTGTCCTCTAAAGAACCTGTATCAAGCATCCA
>CALMJN010000172.1 GCA_937864385.1 uncultured Methanosarcinales archaeon
GTCACCGACAAACCGATGCTGGAAAAGCTCTCCTCTGCCAAAGAGAGCGGCAGCAGCTTTCTGAAGGATGCGGCCCTGGGAGTGGTTGTGGCTGCGAAGCAAGGGGAGTCGGATGTCTGGGTGGAGGACTGCTCCATTGCCTCCATAATCCTACAGCTGGCCGGATGCAGCCTGGATCTCGGCTCCTGCTGGATCCAGATTCGAAATAGGAGGCACAGCAGCAGTATGAGCGCCGAGGATTATGTCAAGCAGACTCTGGGCCTGCCTGATGAATTCCTGGTGGAGTGCATCATCTCCTTCGGCTATCCCGATGAGGTTAAAAGGCCCGTTGCTGCCGCGGATCTGGAGAGGGACAAAATTCTGACCGCTTAAGAGCATTGAAAATGGATCATGCTGTCCAGGGCTAAAAGTCAGGCCTGATCGAGAAGAGAATGAAGATAGCCCAGATATCCCCCTATTTCCCACCCCATGTAGGTGGCGTGGAATATCATGTCAAAGAGCTGGCGGAAGGCCTGGCCGAAAGAGGGCATGAGGTGACTGTGGTCTCCTCTGCAGGGAGATGGACTGGAGAGATGCTCGCTGTGCCCAGCATAAATTTATTTTATTCTCCGATTCCTATTAAATTGCCCAGGATTCAAGCAGATATCTATCACAGCCACATCCCCAGCTACCTCTTCGCCTTCAGGCTTCGTCATAGAAAGCCCCAGGTCGTGACCTATCACAATGATGTGCTGCTTCCGGATAGCTTTAAGGGCCATGCTCTGCCCCGCTGGTTTTCGTCATCCGTAGAGAAAAGCAGTGATAGGCTGGTCCGGAGCATCCTCGATGAGGCAGAGATGATAGTGGCTACAACCATGAGCTATGCTCGAAGCTCTCCCGTGCTGCAGGACTACCTGGACAAGATAAGGGTGGTGCCAAATGCAGTAACTCCATCGCTCTATCCCCGCCGGAAAGAAAAAGAGAATTATGTCCTTTACGCCGGCAGAATGGTGGGCTATAAGGGTGCGGATGTGCTCATTCGGGCCATGAAAGAGGTGCAAAAGACGGAAAACCTGGATTTGGTTCTGGTGGGAGAGGGAGAAGACCGCCTTCGTCTGGAGAAGATGGCACAGAGGCTGTCCGTCCGGGCCAGGTTCACAGGCAGACTGGAGCGAAGGGTGTTTATAGACACAATCTCCCGAGCAGAGATGCTGGTCAATCCGGCCCAGTGCCGCCTGGAGGCCTTCGGCATAGTGCTCTTGGAAGCCATGGCCTGCGAGACGCCCGTACTGGCCTATGACACTCCGGGGGTCAATGAGGTTGCGGGCAAGGGAGGCTGCATTTACTCAAATTGGGAGGAACTCTCTGAACTGATCATAGGGCTTCATAATAGCCCGGCCAGGAGAGAGGAATTGGGCCGGAAGGGAAGGCGAGCCGTGGAAGAGAATTACTCCTGGAAGAGGGCTATCGACCTAATGGAGTCGGTCTATAGAGAGGTGGCATGAATCCAAGCCAGGGCCCAGGGAGAGGCCGGACTGAAGAGGTTGCAGGGCTGGAGAAAGCCTGGGAGACGGAAATTTGATCAATAAAATAAAAAATAAATTTAGAGACGAGAAGGTCAGAGCCGGGCTTCTGGCGATATTCATGAGCCTGACCTCAATTATAATCATATTGGAATTCACAGACACGTCCCTGAGCTGGAAAATGGCCTCCCTGGTCCGGCCAGAGTTTCTTTTATTGGGCCTGGCCCTGCATATGTTCTCCTGGGTCTTTTATGCCATCAGGCTCAGGCTCCTGGCTTCTTTGGCCGGGCATGATATCACCTTCCGCCTCTCTCTCATCTCCACATTGGCCTCGAACTTTCTGGGCGCTCTCACCCCCTCCTCGGCGGGGGGAGAGCCGCTGCGGATCAAGATCCTGGCCGATGACGGCATGAGCTACGGCAGCGCCACGGCGGTAGCCGTGGGCGAGAGGCTTTTGGACAGCATCTTCTTCGTGGGGGCCCTGGCCGTCTTCCTCATATTCACCAACTTTCTGACCGGCTTCGGGATCAAGGTGGGGGCTTTCTTCCTCTTCCTGCTCATCCTGCTGCTGGCCTTTCTCTGGCAACTGGTC
>CALMJN010000173.1 GCA_937864385.1 uncultured Methanosarcinales archaeon
ATCACATTCGCCCCGCGCATTCCTCGAGCTTATACCCTGAGCGGGGCGGAGTATACTTTCATGGACCTTGAACTGCACCCTGCCATCACCCTCCAGGACAGGGCCTGGCATATCCTGGTGGCTCCTCTCCCCATGCTCACCGCCGCCCTGAACCGGCACCTTGAGCTGCAGAGATTCGAGGTCCTTTTCGTCTGCGGCAACTACTCCCGAGTCCTGAGCAGCCTGGACCGCAGGTTCACCACTCTGCAGGTCAGGAGAGCATTCACCGTCTTCCAGCTCATGACCGTTCTGGAAGAGAGCTGCCACAGCCTGCTGATCATAGAGCATGATCCCCTCCTCTATCAGGATGCTGAGGAGATGGCCGAGTATGTCTCCCAGGCCATGAGGGCGGCGGCCAAGGAGTGCATGGTTCTTCTCTACTCCCCGGCATCCGACCCATCTCTGGAGGTGATGACCGGCTATGCGGATAGAGTATTTTACTTTGGACGGGGGCCGGACCCTGCCCCGAGGCCTTCTGCTAAGAGCTGTAGACGGGCTCAGTCGCAATGCGGCCAGAGCACCCTGGAGGCCTTCTGATGGGCAGAAGCTTTGAGAGTGTTCGCATGGGGGCGGCAGAGGTATCCGCCCGCTGGGCCAGGGCGGGCCGGGCCATGAAAAAGGAGGATCAGGGCTACGCCCAGGAGCTGATCGCCTTGTCCAGGCAGCAATGCCGCACTGCCGAAAGCCTTTTTAATTTGTTTAACCATTTTAAAAGAGCATGATGGAAACTAAAACCATCCGATCCGAGGGGCAGGTTGTGGGCTCAAAGGTCTCCGCTGTGGAACTAGAGCAGATAAAGCAATTAGTTGTCTCCGGCGTTTACCTGAACACATCCGATTTTGTCAGGGATGCCATCAGGGATAAGTTGGCGGCCATTAAAACCATAAAATACCGTGATATCGATTATGATACCGCCAAAAAGGAGGTCATGGGCTACTTCCAGGAAAGAGGCGAAGCCTATCCTTCAGATATCGAGGAGGACCTGGAGCTTGATTATAAACTGGTCTGCCAGATCGTGGAAGAGCTGAAAAGAGAAGGCCGCCTGGAGCTGCTATGACCGAATGCTACGAGGCAGGAGATGCTCTGCATGGCTATCGAATCCGGGCAGAGGCCCGAAAGATCAGCGATCCCCGAGTCATAGCCAAAAGCGGACGGCATAAGGCCCAGCGCATAATTCTCACCGAGAATGCCGAGGCCATCATAGAAAGAAAGCTCGGCTGGATAAAGTGAAAAGCTGACCTGGGCCGGTTCACGGGCTATAGCTGCGAGCTTATTCGGCATCAGATTCTTCCCTCCGCTCTCACATGAACCAATCACATTCGCCCCGCGCATTCCTCGAGCTTATACCCTGAGCGGGGCGGAGTATACTTTCATGGACCTTGAACTGCA
>CALMJN010000174.1 GCA_937864385.1 uncultured Methanosarcinales archaeon
TATTGCAGGGCAAAACCCTGAAGAAGCTGGCATCGGGTCTGATACTGAAAAACATATCGGAGAAGGCCTTTAGATTTGTGCAAGAAAATCGCCGATCCCCTCCTGGAGAGGAGGCAGAGATCCAGATTCAATCCAGTGCACCAAAAAGGCATAGGCTCAGGATATCAGAGGACAGGGCTGCCATTCAGCAGATCAGGGACCTTTGGGCTCAAAATCCCCGGCCATCACAGAGGGAGATTGCCAGGAAGATCAATTATCCCGCTTCATCCGCCAAGTATCAGATCAAGATAATGCTGGAGAATGGAGAGCTTAAAAAATAATGGCAGAACGAGAGAGCAACTTTCCAGGGCATCGATGATCGATGCAATTGCTGCACAGAAATCATATAATCGGATCGTCCAAAAAATGAAGGCTTCTCATAGACAAATAATAAAGCAGTTAAAGGCAGGGATCGGGCAATGAGAGATCAAGATGCAGGCATCGCTCCTGAGGAGAGGCACAAAAAGGAGCTAGAGCATATATCCCGCCTGGTAGTGGAGGATATGGAGGGAATTCTCAAGGCAATGAACAAGGCGGCAGATCAGATATCATCAGGACGGGCGGCGGAGGAGATAGATGACAGCGGCTATCAGCTATATCTGGCCAGGAAGGACTGCCAGGATAAGAGCAGCCGGATCGAGGCAGTCCTTTTTGCTCTGGATCACGAAGAATTCTATGGACGTCTGGAGGCTGCCGCCGCTGTATCTGGCCTGTGCCTGGAGCAGGAGACCAGGCTGGAGGTGGAACTGCCAGAGGCGGAGTTTGAGGAGAATATGATCACGGGAGGCTTTGAAAAATACAAAGGCCTGGTGGTAGAGCATAATAACCAGTGCCTGGAGGAGCTGATGGTGGCTGTTTGCTGCCGTCTCCGGGAGATAGGCTTTGCCGTGGCCTGCGTTCCGGATGAGGATGTCATCTTCTATCTGCCGATAGCCTGAGGAAGAGATCTGAGGCGGCCTTTGATTAACAAGGGATGGAATATCTGAATGGAGATCTCCGGGCGGCTGGCCATCTCGGCCTACTTTCTGCTCTTTGCCCCGTTGCACAGCCTCCTGGCTGATCCGGCCTTCAAGAGCTGGGCCAGGAGGGTTATCGGCCCCGCCTTTGATTCCTGGCAGAGGCTGGCTTATAATCTGCTGGCCATGATCATGATCCTGCCCTTTCTCTTTATCCTTTTGTTTCTGCCTGGAAAAACGCTCTACCTTGTCTCAGTGCCCTGGAATTATCTCATGGCAGCGGGGCAGCTCCTCCTGATCGCAGCCATGCTCATGATCCTGCAACAGACAGGAGCCGTCTCGTTTTTGGGGCTATCTCAGATAGGGAATAGGGGCAGGGCAGATGATGGAAGAGGTCTGGTGACCACTGGCCTCTACGGCCGCACCAGAAATCCCCTCTTCCTCTTAGCCGACATAATCCTCTGGCTTTCTCCCATCATGACCGAGAGCCTGCTGACCTTCAATATCCTGGCCACCATCTACTTTTATCTCGGTGCCCGACATGAAGAGAGGTCGCTGAAGGCGGAATATGGTGAGGCATATGAGGAATATAAGAAGAGCGTGCCCATGTTCCTGCCCCGCCTGAGATCGGCAAGCAGATAAATAGTTATTAATTACAATTATAAACCGGAGCGGTACCATGAATTCAAGATGTCCCGGAAAAGGCGGCAGACCTGCAAATATGCTCTGGCTTGCTGCAGTTTTTTTGATATTAGCCGGTCAATTTTCAGCTATGTCAGCCGAGTCGGGCGCGCCCATCCCGCCGGAGAAGTTCTCGGATGATTACTACAAGGTCTACGGCACACCCGATCTGGCCGTCTCCCTGGACAGCTACCGCCTCTATCAGGGAGAGAAGTCCTCTCTCTTTCTCACCTTAGCCAACAGGGGGCGAGTCACCTCTTTCCAGGTCAACGAGGAGCCGGGGGCGAACATGAGAGAAGAGATAATAGCGGCTCAAAAGGAGCAGGAGCTGGAGAAGCTCCGGACGACAGCCCAGGATGTCTCCGTCCGCCTGCGGGCGGAAAACGAGAGCGCCATAGACATAACCAGGTCGGTGGCCTATCCGGGCAGCATCCGGGAGGGTCAGACCTCGGCCCGGCAGGAGTTTCCCATAGAGGCTTATGAGAATGCTGCTCCGGGACAGTACCGCATCTATGCCGATCTGAATTACACCTATCAGAGAGATGTCGCTGTAAAGGGAGATGAGGACAGGCCGGAGAGCCCGGACGTCTTCTATTGGTACCAGCCCCTCAGCCAGACCGTCCCCCTCATCCTTACTGTACAGAGGCATAGCCTGGCCGAGTTTGCCATTCTGAATACCTCGCCGCAGACACTGTCTGCCGGCTCAGAGGATAATGTGGTGAAGATCGCCATCAAGAACGTGGGAAGTGAGGCGGCCAAAGATCTGGTGGCAAGGCTGCGACCGGAGAGCGGGATCTATGTGGCTGTGGATGAGTCTCCCATTCCCGTCCTGGAGCCGGGAGAGGAGGCTCTGCTTATCTACAAGCTGGATGTATCCAAGGATGCCGTGCCGGGGAAAAGATACCGGCTCAAGGTCGATTTCCAGTTTTCCGATCGCTTCCGCGACGATCTTGCCGACTGGGAGAACGCCTATTTGAGCATAGAGCAGGATGGGGCGGGCCGGTCCGCTGCCTGGGCCCTGCTTCTGCTCCTCATGGCAGCCCTGATAATCGCCGCCAAAAATCGGGATAAGATAACGGGCAAGATCAAGGACCGGAGCTGAGGGAGGCAAGGTTTTGGCCTGGAGTGGGGCAAGGCAGGCGGTCTCGGCTCGCGGCATTGCCAAGAGCTTTGGCCGGCAGAGGGCGCTGGACGGCCTGTGGCTGGAGATCCCCTCCGGCCTGACCTACTGCCTTCTCGGTCCCAACGGATCGGGCAAGACCACATTCATCCGGGCAGTGGTGGGGCTGCTGCACCTGGACGGAGGGGATCTGCAGGTGCTGGGCCAGCCCGTGGGCGAGGTAGCCCGCCTCTATTCCCGCATAGGCTACATGACCCAGCACAAGGCCCTCTATCCCGACCTCACGGTAGAGGAGAATATGGAGTTTTATGCCGGGCTATACGGCCTGACCAGAAAGGAGCGGGAGGAGAGGATGGAGGAGCTGCTCCGGATGGTCGGACTCTTCAATCACCGCGGCCGCCTGGCGGCAGCCCTCTCTGGGGGCATGTACCAGAGGCTCTCACTGGCCTGCACTCTCATCCACCAGCCGGAGCTGCTTCTCCTGGACGAGCCCACTGTGGGCGTCGATCCCCGGCTGCGGCAGACCTTCTGGGAGTACTTCAACCGCATGGCGGAGGAGGGAAAGACGGTTCTCATCACCACTCATCTCATGGACGAGGCGGAAAAGTGCCAGCGCGTCGGTTATATGCGGGCGGGAAAGATGGCGGCGGAGGGCAGCCCCGAGGAGATCCTGGATCAGGCGGGGCTGCAGCCCATTCTCAAGCTCTGGCTGGCCGATCCAAAGGAAGACGCCGCCCTCCTTGCCAGGCAGGGCTATCCGGCGGCGGTCAAAGATGGCGCGGTTCTGATTAAGCTGGAGGCCCGGTCCCAGGTCAAGGAGATCCTGGGCCTGGTGGAGCCGCTGGACATGAGGCTGGTCGAGCCCAGGCTGGAGGAGGCCTTCCTCCTGCTGGCGGAGGATCGATGAAGCCGAGCCC
>CALMJN010000175.1 GCA_937864385.1 uncultured Methanosarcinales archaeon
ATATGGCTGTATAGGATGGCATCCCGCCTTACATATTGGATCGAAGGGTCATGCCTGGAGGTGGATCATATAGGTGAGACAAGCCGAGAAAAGATATGCGGAAACGGATGCTTTTCAGGACTTGGCAGAGGCAGTCTACATGACCAAAGTGGCAGCAAGCTTCGTTCTTCTCCGCAGCATTCTCGATTATCTCCAGAAATTTCTTAATGGAATTATGGCCAGAAGGATCCATATTAGCCCGTACCAATACCAATCCAGACTGAGCAAAGGCGGCCAGACTTTTGCCACCATCAGGGTAAAAGCTGCGACTGCCAATTTTGTGAGCCCCATATCGATCCATGTCAGATTGGCCATTTTTTTGTTGGCCCAATTGAATAAGTTCATGCCTATATATCAGCATCAAAGCCTTAAATAAGCGCCTACCAGCCGCTTAAAATAGGGGCCTGGGCAAGGGACTGAGGATGCTAATTGATGGTGGAGAGAATTCCCGATCTCCATCTGCTCGCTATGGATTTTTCCTAGGGCATAGAAGTCTCAGAAGAAGAACAAACGCAGACGAACAATTTTAGTGCTCCATCAGGCTCAATATGGTGATGATCATCAGTACAGTCGGTATAGCGTATTTGGTGAGGAAGGGCAGGGGCCTCATCCAGCTACTTAAGACACCCAACTGGCTATACAATAGATGCTCGTCCATAAACCATCGGAAGACCATTGCCACCAGAAATGCCGCTATCGGCAGACCCAGAGTACCTACGGTCCCATCCAATAAATCCAGAATCCTTGAGCCAAAAAAGCTCAGACCAATTGAGCTGTAGCTGAGGGCAGAGGGCAGGCCAATGGCAATAAGAGCCATGGTTAAAAGAAAGCTTGCTTTTCTTCGGCTCATCCCCGTCTGGCCCATAACTGCGGCCACATTCACCTCCAGCATGGATACGGCGGAGGTGAGGGCAGCGGAGAACAGAAGAGCAAAGAAGGCCACGCCCAGAATAGGGCCATAAGATATCAACTCAAAGGCCTTTGGCAGGGTGATAAAGGCCAGCTCCGCACCGGCCGTCGGCGGCAGGCCAAAGGTGAATACCAGGGAAAAGATGGCTATTCCCGCCAGAATAGCAGCCAGAAGATCCGAGACCGTGACAATCAGAGCCGACTTGGGTATATCTGCATCATCATCGAGATAGGCGCCATAGGTGATCAGAATTCCCATGCCCACAGACAGGGAGAAGAACGCCTGGCCGATAGCAGCGCTCCATAGACCGGGCCGGAGGAGCATGGAATAATCAGGACGGAAGAGGAAGCTCATGCCCGTCTGAGCGCCGGGAAGGCTGAGGCAGAACAGGGCCAGGGCCAGCAGGATGAGGAAGGCAAATGGAACCAGAACCGATACCAACCTCTCAATACCCCTTTTCACCCCCGAGCTGACCACGACGCCAGTTGCCAGGGCAGAGATCAAGAAATAGGCTACCGGCTGCAGCGATGAGGTGAAATCGGAGAATGCGACATCAATGCCCAGGAGCGAGAATGCCAGATAGGCCAGGGTCCAGCCGGTTATGACCAGATAGTAGCTCAATATGAGAAGCAGTATCAGGCTGATGAGCCAGCCGAAGGCTCTGAAGGATCTTCCGGCACGGCCAAAGGAGGAGACCACATCGGCCCTTAAATGTCTTCCCACGGACATCTCCAGGACCATAAGCGGGACGGCAAAGCAGAGCACTGCCAGAAGATAGGGCACTAAATAGGCTCCGCCCCCATTCTGGCCCACAACCGATGAGAAGCGCCAGATATTGCCTATGCCCACCGCCGAGCCTATGGCTGCAAGCATAAAGCTGATGCGTGAAGACCATCTCTCCAATTCTCACACCCTGCCTGGCCAAGAGGGGAATCGGCTTAAAAAGTTGAGCGGCTGGAAAAAAGGATTCAGGCTTTCTTCTCCGCTCTTACCACCAGAATGGGGCGGTTGGAGATCCTGGCAGTCTCATAGGTTGTGCTTCCCACGGTCATCTGCTTTACCCACCCTTTTCCATGAGAGCTCATGGCGATCAATGAGGCATCCTCTCGGTCTGCCAGCCGGGAGATCTCCTCCGGAGCATTGCCAACCTGGACGTGGACCCTGACCTTGAGGTCCGGTTTCTCGATCTCCCTGGCGATATCATTTAGCTTGCCTGCGGCATCCCTAACGGCTGCATCTATCTGCTCATCGCTCTCACCGCTGGCCACAACATGCTGCAGTCCAATCTCTCCCACGCCCTTGATAGCGCTGACAGAGTCTATCACCTCTTTGGCGAGCAGAGAGAAGTCCGTCGGGCATATCACCCTGGTGAAGAGGCTGCGGCAGAAGCGTCCCAGGTTCTCTCCCTCCAGGATCTTATATCGCATCAAGAGGAGGTTGGTCTGGCCGTAAAGCAGCACATTCTTGGAGACGCTGCCGAGGAGCAGGCCGCTGACCATGCCCTTACCCCGAGCGCCCATGGCGATCAGGGTGGCGTTCTCCTCATCTGCGACCTTCTGGATGATCTTGGAGATGTCGCCCTCCATTATGCTCTCCACTCTGGTCTTGACATTGAACCGGAGGGACTGAAGGTACAGCTTCTGCTTCTCGATCATCTCATTGGCCTTCTCCACCTCAGAGGCGGGATCCCAGGCCCGGGACAGAGGAGACCTCTGGATGACGTGGAGAAGAACCACATCTTTCTGGCTGGACAGCTCAGTAATGCATTCAAGAATATGCTGCGAATGTTTGGAAAAGTCGGTTGGAACCAGAATTTTTTGAAACATGACCCGCATATTGCGGCCTGAGGTTAATCAATTTAACGGTATCCCGGCCCGGTGTTCCCTTCTGGATATTCTGTTGCAGGTCAGGGATATCGAATGCGTTCTGGCAAATGCCTGGCAGACCGAGCATTTACCAGGCAGGAAGCTGGCAAACAGGAAGCAGCTGTGCCTCCAGGCGGGCCCGCTCATCCGTGGGGGTGGCAGATCTGTTGATCAATGCCAGCTGGAAAGATCTTTTACCATCTTCATCATCGGAGACGGCAATATTAAGCGAGTCTGTACTGGCAAGGGATTGGCTGAGTGCTGAGGAGGATCGAGCTTGGGAAGATTTGTGAAAGGAGATGTGGTTGTCGTACCCGTTCTGTTTTAAGATTCCACTAAATTCATCTTCTCTCCTCAACGAACTCTTGCATCACATCCTTATCAACTTTGATTCTAAACCTTCTTGCTGCATTTGTGATTCTTCCTGGCTTTAGAAGCACAAGAGCCACAGTTCCTTCTCGTAGCTCAATCTCTTGCAGGGGCTTGAAGACACCATCCTCATAAACCACCCTCATCTTCTCATCCAGAATTTCGGACATATGAAACCCCTTGAACAATTGAACCAATAGTAAAATGCGGGTTTAGGATAAATAATGTTTGAACCAAGCCCTGCAATTGAGATCTCTTCACAGAGGAGGCATTTAGCAGCCACTGAGGTTCAGGTTCCTACCTTCCACAATCCCGATCTCCTCTTCCGTCAGCCCGTACAGCCTGTAGACCACGGCATCGATCAGCCGGTCCGTTTTCTCGATCCTCTCCAGGAGCGGCAGGAGCTTGTTCATGGAGCCCTCGAACTCGGCCCGG
>CALMJN010000176.1 GCA_937864385.1 uncultured Methanosarcinales archaeon
CTGCCGCCGAGCAGCAGAAAACATGACCCGAAAAGAGTGGACGAGATTTATAGAAGATACTGATTCCGATTGCCTCACATGTCCAACCGAGGGCAGCTT
The DNA here is from genome assembly GCA_937864385.1 of uncultured Methanosarcinales archaeon. Taxonomy (GTDB): domain Archaea; phylum Halobacteriota; class Methanosarcinia; order Methanotrichales; family Methanotrichaceae; genus Methanothrix. The sequence continues at coordinate 100 of CALMJN010000176.1, forward strand.
CAATCAGAGCAGCATCTGGCCCTGGGAGCAGAAGGAATGCCAGCCCTGCGGTGGGAACTTAGGCTGATTTTCTTCCCCAAGCCGAGCGGGATCTCTTCTCCTCAACAGCTATTTGCATCTCCCTTATCTTCTCCCGCCTTTGCCCTCCTGCCGCCCCCAGCGCCGCCAGCCCGAAAGCCAGGGGACAGGGGATATCCTCCTTTTTCACTACCACCTCCACCTCTCCGGAGGAAAGGCCCCGCAATACCTCCTTGACTCTATCCATATCCAGCCGGTCCTCTATGATCTCCCGGTAGCTCTCTTCCAGCACAGGAAAGCCCTCTATACTCTCCGCCAGGCCCATGAGCATATCCGCATCCATCTGCTGGTGCCGGGCGGATTTATGCCTGCCCTTGTAGCTTCTTAAAATGAGGTAGGACCGGGCGGCATTGATGCGAAAAGCGCTCTGGAGCAGGCTTGTCCCCTGAAGAGCCCGGCGGAGCAGGGCTTCGCAGTTCTCCTCGGTCAGGGAATGAAGCAAGGCCCGGATGCTGGCCCGGCTGGAGGCGGGCAGGGATAAAAGGAAGCCCGCGTCGGAGAAGGCGATGTAGGCCCGCCCCATCCTCTGTCGGGAGAGGAGGTATGCTGCCATTCTGGCAAGGGCCTCATTGCAGCGCAGCCCGCGCCCGGACAGCACATAAAATATCCTGCGGCCGGCTTTGCTGTCAAGGCATTCCTGGGCCACCAGCCGCCAGGGCGTGGGAACGCCCTCTTCTCCCAGAAAGGCGATCTGCTGGCGGAAGGTCTGCAGGATCATGCCCGAGCAATTACGGTCCATATGATATTGCTGCTCGAGCCACCTTCTCACCGCCGCTCCGCCATCTTCTTCCTCATCCTCTGATCCCCCTCTTCCCTCGATTCCACCTTCCTTCATCCCGCTGCCGGCCCCCTCTCTTTTCATCATCCAGAGAAGATCGCCCTGAAAGGAGAGAATCGCCCGGGCCAGATCAAAGGAGAGCGGCAGCCTCTCCGAGGACCAGACGGGAATGCTCGGCCTGCCTTCTGCCGGGTCGACATATACCTTGCCTGCTCTCCGATAGCCGAAGGCATAGCTTCTTCCTCCTACAGAGAATACATCCCCCCGCTCCAGCCTCTCCAGATAGCTCTCGTCCAGCCGTCCCACAAAGCTTCCCTCTCTGGTGAAGACATCGCAGGTGAACTGGTCCGGGATCATTCCCGAGCTGGTGTAATAGATCATGCGACTGCCGCCGCCAAGCCTGAATATCCTTTGGGTGGCAGGATCGTATCCGATCTTGGCATAGATCCGCCTCTCCTGCATCTGGGGATGGGCGGAGGAGAGATAGAGGACCGCCGCCATCAGCTCCCCCCGGGTCAAGGTGCGATAGCAGTAGGATCGGCGGACCAGCGCTAAAACCTCATCCATATGCCAGTCCCTCTCCAGGGCCATGCCCAAAAGGTGCTGGCAGAGGGCGTCGATGGCATTTTGAGGGATGTGAATCCTCTCGACCAATCCCTCTTTCGCCCTTTGCAGCATCACCGCTCCCTCCAGCAGATCCTCCCACTCCAGGGCGACAATCCTGCCTTTGACCGTCTGATTCAAGCGGTGGCCCCCTCGGCCGAAGCGCTGCAGAAGAGCGGCTACGGACTTGGGAGAGCCGATCTGAAGGACCAGGTCGATATAGGGCATATCTATTCCCAGCTCCAGGGATGTGGAGGTGCAAACCACCCTCAAGAGGCCCTGCTTGAGCCGGCTCTCCGCCTCCTGCCTGCCCTCCCGGCCCATGGAGCCGTGGTGGCAGGCAGAGTTTTCGCTATCATAAAAGCCGGGAAAACGCTGCCGCAAATTCTGTAAAAGCCTCTCCGAGCCGTTTCTGCTGTTGGCAAAGATGATGGTGCTCTTATGACTCTGGATGTGGCGGTGGAGTAGCCGGTAGAGCCCATCCGAAATCTCTTCCTGGCTGGCGGAGATTAGGTCGGGAACCGGACTGATCAGGCGCAGATCCAGATGGCGGGACAAGCGACAGTCCACCACCTCCACCAGGCGAAAGTCCCCGGCCAGGAAGTCCGCCACCTCCTGCAGAGGCTCAACTGTGGCCGAGCAGCCGATGCGAACAAAACCCTCTCCTGCGGGCTCCTCCGGGGGGCAGGATCTCTTCTCCCCGCTCTTCGGGCTTAAATCCGTCTTCAGCTCCTCCAGCCTCTCCAGGCTGAGGCTGAGATGCACCCCCCTCTTGGAGGCTGCCAGGGAGTGGATCTCGTCCACGATCACCCAGCGGACCGTCTTGAGCTTCTCCCGGAAGCGAGGCGAGCTGAGGAGGATGGCCAGGGACTCGGGAGTGGTATTGAGGATATGGGGGATCCTATTCAGCATCCTGGCCCTCTCCCGGGCTGAGATATCCCCATGCCGTATGGAGTGCCTGATCTCCTGAATGGCCATCCCTCTCTCACCGGCAAGGGCTGCCATCTCCTGAAGAGGCCTCTCCAGGTTCCTGTGAATATCATTGGCCAGGGATTTGAGGGGAGAGATGTAGAGGCAGTAGACGCTCTCCTCCAGCATGCCCCTCTCCGCCAGAGAAAAGAGCTGGCTTATGATGGAGATGAAAGCAGAGAGGGTCTTGCCCGAGCCGGTGGGCGAGCAGATGAGAGCATTTCTTCCCTGATGGATCAGGGGCACAGCCTGCCGCTGGGCCGGGGTGAAGAGCCCCTCCTCTTCTGAGCCAAAGGAGGCGAGCCACCATTCTCTAACCGCAGGATGAAAGAGGGAGAGTATAGCAACATCCTCCGGTGAGGTGCGGCCAGGGAGGGAATTGTCGGAGGATGTGGGCATTTCTGGCACCAACTTAGGAGGAATGTGAAATAGACCTTTTGGAGAAGGTACTCCGACAGAGTTAATTCTTAAGCAGCCCATTCTATTATCATGGACAATCCGGTTTCATTTCCCTGTCAACTCATAAGCTGGGATGAGGCCTACCGGCTCTCCAGAAAACTGGCCAGGGCAATCAAATCCTCCCGCTACGACCCGGACCTGGTGATAGCCATAGGCAGAGGCGGATATGTTCCGGCCAGGATCGTCTGCGATTTTCTTCTGCACAGCCTTCTCACCAGCATCAAGGTAGAGCATTGGGATATTGCCGCTTGCAAGAGGCCCCAGGCATCGGTCCGCTTTCCTCTGGCCGTGGATGTGAGTGAGAAGAAGATACTGATCGTAGACGATGTAACCGACACAGGAGATACTTTAAAGGCAGCTATCGATTATGTGAAATCCGAGGGTGCTGGCCAGATCAAGACTGCAGTGATGCAGCATAAGACCTCCTCCGCTATAGTACCTGACTATTATGCGGATCTCATATCGGACTGGCGCTGGATCATCTATCCCTGGGCGGCTTATGAGGATGTGCTGGGCTTTACCGAGAGGGTTCTCAGCGATGAGCCGGCAGCTGTGGAGGAGATTGGGATGGCTCTCATGAAGCGGTACTCGCTGACTGTGGATGGCGAGAGCCTGCGGGAGATGCTGGACGAC
>CALMJN010000177.1 GCA_937864385.1 uncultured Methanosarcinales archaeon
GGCGGCAGAGAGATTCTTTTGCGCTATCAGGGCCAGCCCCTTGCCCAAGAGTGCCTCTCTGTTTTTAGGATCGAGATCCAGGGCCCGATCGAAGATAGGCAGGGATTGATCATACTGCTGCATGGCGCAGAGAGAATTGCCCTGGCCAATATAGCCTCTGATGCTCTCGGGATCCCATGCCCCGGCCTGCCCGTAGTAGTAGAGGGATTGGCTGTAGTTGCCAGCAGCATAAAAAATATCCGCCAGGCCCAGGATGGCCCTGCTGCTGTTAGGCTGGAGAGTGAGAGCCCGCCGATAGCTGGTCAGGGCCTGACCTCTATCACCGGCACAGTACAGCGCATCGCCCCGGCCCGCCCAGGCCAGAGAGCTGTTTGGATCCAGCTCCAATGCCCGGTCATAATTCTGCAGAGATGCTGGGCAGTCGTTCATGGCATATCTGATATCTCCCCTGGCCTGCCATGTCCCGATGTTCCGGGAATCGATGGCCAGGGCACGGTCAAGAAGGGGAAGGGCTTCTTCTGGCCGACTGCTTTTCAGATAGGCATCAGCTCCTCCCAGGAGGGCTCGCAGATTGCCCGAATCGCCTTGCAGAGCCTTTTCGTAGGCCGTGCTGGCATTGGCAATATCCTTCTTCGCCATGAGGGCCTCGCCTCTTCCCGCCCAGGCGGCAGGGATTAGTGGATCCTGGAGAAGGGCCTGATCATAGCCGGCCAGGGCTTCAGCGGTCCGGTTCATCTGCAGCAGGGCGTCGGCTCTTCCAATCAGGGCAGAGACGTTTTTCTGATCAAGGGCCAGAGCGGACTGAAAGCTCAATAAAGCCGCTGATTGGTCACTCATCTTGAGAGCGCAGCTGCCGCGTCCCAGCCATGCCTGGAGAAGCTCCGGCTCGATCTCCAACGCCCGGGCATAGGACCGGCAGGAGCTGTTGTAGCTGCCCTGGGCATAAAGGGCATCGGCTGAGCCCAGTATTGCCTGGATATCTGACGAATTCCGCATCAGGGCCTCCTGGAAACAATCCAGCGCGCCGGGATATTCTTTGAGTGCCATATGGACCATTCCCTTGCCCCGCCAGGCAGTGGCATCGTCCTTGTCCTTCTCCGCAATAAACGAGAAGCATTGCAGAGCCTCCCGGTATTCTTTCATCTTGAGCAGCAGCTCACCCTTTGCCAGGAGCACCCCGGTGTTGTTATCGTCCTCCCTGAGAGCCTTCTCGTAGCTCTTCAGGGCTCCCTGGTAGTTTTCCAGCTTCTCTTGAGCCAGTGCCTTGTCCATCCAGAGGGAGATGTTCTCTGGATTTTGGCGCAGGGCCAAGTCCAGGAACAGTCCGGCCATCTTATATCTGCCCAGGGCCAGGAGGACCCGCCCCTTCAGTGCCTGAGATCTCAGGCCGGTCTGATTTATCTCCAGAGCACGGTCGACGGCGGCAAGAGACTGGGAATCATTTCCCAGGGAGAAGAGGATTTCCGCCTTGAGCAGCCAGGCATCTTCCTGGCCCGGATCCATCTCCAGAGAGCGGTTGATGCTCTCCAGGGCCAGGGTGATGGAACCGCTGTTCATGTATTCCTTTGCCTGCTCTAGGTGGCGGGCAGAATCAGAGCTCTCCGGCTTCTCCTCTGGAAGGGATCCTCTCTCTAATCCTTCTTCCAGGGCCGGATCTGCTGAACCATTATCATTCCGGCTGGCAGTCAAAAAGTCCATGGTCTTTCGCTTCCCCTCCTGGGCAGAGATCTCCCCGGAGTAGACATCAAGAGCAGCATCAAAGCTCTCTCTCGCCAGATCATACTGCCCCTGCTCAAAAAGCAGGTCTCCCTTCTGGCTCAGAGCCTTTGCCTGGAATTGGATTGCATCCTGGTTATGGGGATCGAGGCGGAGAGCCTCTTTTAGGCGTTCCAGGGCCAGGCTGATGTTTCCGGCAGAAAGCTCCCTTTTGCCCAGCAGAGTGAGCAGAAGGGACCGGGCCACTATAGCTTGCCCTGATGACTGGCCCGCAGACTGCATCTGATCGTAGCAGGAGAGGGCCTCCTCTACCTCATTATTCCCCACCAGGGCCGAGCATCTCATCTCCATAAACCGGACGTCTTGAGGCGCAAGGGCAAGAGCCTCGCTGCTGATGCTGTAGGCCTCATCAAAGCTGCCCCGGTCGAGGGCGTCCTGGCCCCCAGCCAGAAGAGCATTAAGCAGCCCCTCCCGGCCGGACTGGGCCAGGCCCTGACCTTGAGCATTACGGTACAGCTGCTTGGCATCCTCATATTCTTTCAGGGCCAAAGAGGAGTTGGCTAATCCCAGCCAGGCATGAGCCAGGCTTTTATTTAAAGAAAGGGCCCTCTCATAGCTCTCTATGGCCTCGCTCCACCTCTCTCCCAGCTCCTTAGCCCTGCCGTCCTCCAGCCAATAATTGGGATTTGCGTCCTCCTTTTTCAGGGCCATCCCCAGGCACATCTCTGCCATCTTGTAGCGGCCCAGCCTGCTTAGGGCCGTGCCCTTTCCCCCCCAGGCGGAGGAGTTGCCGCCATCGATCTTTAAAGCCTGGTCAAAGAAATTAACCGCCTCCCGATAGCTGCCGTTTTCCAGCGCGGAGTGGCCCTGCTCCAGCCATGAGCCCAGCTCTTCTTGTGAGGCCGGTGCAGCGACGATGAAGAGCAGACAGCACAGAATGATGCGGAATAATGCTCGCCGCAGAGGCAGAGAATCAAGCAGGCCGGTCATTGACTGGAAGAGAGGTGATGATTAAGATATATTACCAGCGCTTTGCATATGCCAGAGGATGCAGTCCCAGGGAAAGCTATGATGTTGACACCTCAACAGTGTCTCCGTCCTTTAGATTCAATGCCCGGCGCAGGTTCAAGGGAGCTATGACCTCTATCAGCTCAGGGGGATGGCTGCTCTTCTCCGGGCGGATGGCCACGGCATCCAGACCATTGATCCGGATGCGATAGCATCGGCAGGCTCCAAAGCGCTCCTCTTTCTCCGAGAATCCCTGGATGAGGATGGCCGGGGCCGAGGCCGGGAAGGGCTCATCGAGGAGCACATTGAGGGTGCCGGGGAAGGGGATGAAACCGAGGCGATTCAGGAACTGGCAGCGGTAGCCATCCCGGCAGAGATAGTATCCCGCCTGCCCCACTCCTGATGTGACTTTTCCAAGCATTGCTCTATTTCTGCCATGAGTGCATCTATGGGATTTAGATTGCGGTCTATATGAGCTGATAGAAGAATTGATAACCATAAAATGGAATGGAAAGCTAAAGGTGAGACGAACGAAGGCTGGCAGAATTCTGGTCAAGATCAACCGCATATCCGCCTGGCTGCTCCTGATCCTCATGATCATATTCATCATCTCCGGCTATGCCTGGTGGAATATGACCTTGCTTCCCCTGCATCTGGCGAGAAGGCTGCATACCGAGCCGGATCTGCTGCTGGTGTTTTTCTTCCTGGTGCATGTGTTGATCAGCACTCGCTTCACCCTGGCCCGCTGGAGAGTGGGAAAGAGTAGGCTGGTAGACATGCTGCTCCTGGCGGCGGGGATATCCTTCTTCTGGCTGGTTTTGAGCATCCGCTAAAAAAAAAGCGCACCGCAAGGTTTATCTAACTTTAGGTTAGTAACTCCAAGTTCAATAAATATGGTCAAGTGATGTCATTGGATCCGGTTGAGCTACTAGATATTCTGGGAAATGAGAACAGAAGGCGCATCCTTCAGCTTCTTTCCTTTCGTCCTTTTTATTTCAATGAGATGGCCAAGAGGCTGGATGTAGGACCCAAGGCGATCATAGACCATCTGGAGATGCTGGAGCGGGCCGGCCTGGTGGAGTGCTACCAGGAACAGGGAAGGCGAAAATATTTTCGCATCGCCAGAAAGACGGTGCTGGAGGTCTCTCTCTCGCCCCATTCCTATGGGGTGCGGGCTTATCTCTCGGAGGATGCGCCTGGTAGAGAGGACACTAACCCTGCCCATGATCTAAATAACCTCAGAGAGGAGCTGGCCGGCCTGGAGGGAAAGAGGCTGGAGCTGCGCCGCCTATTAGAGCAGATAGAGAGCCGGGAGATGGAGATCAAGAGGATAGCCTGCCAGGCGGTCCAGGGATATGCTGAAAACCAACTGGAAGCGGAGATACTATCAGCGCTTTTCTGCGGGGATGATGATGCTTCCCGGCTGGCGGAGAAGCTGGAGATGGCCGAGGCGGTGGTAGCAGACCGGCTCAAGCAGATGAAAGAGCGAGGCGCAGTTCATATAGCAGATCATAAATGGAGCATCCGATAGATGCATCATAAAGCATCCATCAGATGCCAGTGGAGAGAAAGGAGATGACGAGCCCAGAGTCGGTCGGAGAGGCGCAAAAAGGCGGGAATTGTATTCAACTGCGTGTCGCCGAGGCCTATCATAAGGACGCAGGAAAAGGTGTGGCCAGGATTGGAGCGGCGGCAATGGCCTCTCTCACCCTGGAGAACGGCGGCGTGGTGGAGATCCAGGGCAAGGACAAGCTCTATGCCATTGTCTGGCCGGGAAACCCGGAGGATGCGGACGATCTGATCCGAATCGACGGCAACACCCGGGCCAACCTGGGAGTGGGAATAGACAGCAAGGTGGCCGTCTATCGGGCCGAGGCCAGGCCGGCCAGGAAGATCGTGGTATCCCCCACTCGTCCCATCCGGCTCATGGGCGGCCCGGCTTATCTTCTGCGAATGCTGCAGGGAAGAGCTTTGGTCAAAGGAGAGATGCTACGGGTGGAGATGATCAACAACAGCCTCAACCTGGCCGTGGTCAGCACCATGCCCGCTGGTGCAGTGCTGGTCACGCCGGAGACCATCATCAGCATAACCCGTGAGACCCTGGAGGAGCTGGCGCTGCATGTGAGGGATATCTCCTATGAGGATATAGGGGGCCTGGCCAGGGAGATCAGAGAGATCCGGGAGATGATCGAGGTTCCCCTGCGCCATCCCGAGCTCTTCTCCCGCCTGGGCATCAATCCCCCCCGCGGCGTCCTGCTGCATGGCCCTCCTGGCACAGGAAAGACCCTCATCGCCCGGGCGGTGGCCGGGGAGACCGATGCCAACTTCATATCCATATCCGGGCCGGAGATAGTATCCAAGTTTTACGGCGAGAGCGAGCAGAGGCTGCGCCAGATCTTCGACGAGGCGGCCAAGACCGCTCCTTCCATCATCTTCATAGACGAGATAGACTCCATCGCCCCCAAGAGGGAGGAGGTATCCGGAGACCTGGAGAGACGGGTGGTGGCCCAGCTGCTCTCTCTCATGGACGGGCTTTCCTCAAGGGGGGAGGTGATAGTCATCGCCGCCACCAACCGACCCAATGCCCTGGACCCGGCCATAAGGCGGGGTGGGCGCTTCGACCGGGAGATAGAGATAGGCATCCCCAATAAGAACGGCCGGCTGGAGGTCCTCTATGTTCATACCCGGGGCATGCCCCTGGATGATAATCTGGATCTTATGGAGGTTGCCGATGCCACGCACGGCTTTGTGGGAGCGGACCTCTATGCCCTCTGCAAAGAGGCGGCCATGCGTACCCTGGAGAGGGCTCTGCCGGACCTGGATGTAAAAGAGGATATACCGGCGGAGGTGGTGGATGCTCTGAGGGTGACTAAAGAGGACTTCCTGCAGGCCATGAAGAAGATCGAGCCCTCGGCCATGAGAGAGGTCTTCGTGGAGGTGGCTGAGGTGCACTGGGATGAGGTGGGCGGCCTTAAAGAAGCCAAACAGGCCATGATCGAGGCCGTGGACTGGCCGCTCAAATATCCGGAGGCCTTCACTGCCGTGGGGGTCAGGCCTCCCCGGGGGATTCTGCTTTATGGTCTGCCCGGAACGGGCAAGACCCTGCTGGTCCGGGCACTGGCTACGGAGAGCAACATCAACTTCATCAGCGTAAAGGGGCCGGAGCTGCTGAGCAAGTGGGTGGGCGAGTCGGAGAGGGCGGTGCGAGAGGTCTTCCGAAAAGCCCGCCAGGCGGCACCGGCTCTGATATTCTTCGATGAGATTGACTCGCTTCTGCCCGGTCGGGGAAGCGGGGACTCCCACGCAACGGAACGGGTGGTCAGCCAGTTTCTCACCGAGATGGACGGGCTGGTGCAGCTCAAAGATGTGGTGGTGGTGGCCGCTACCAACCGGCCGGACCTCTTGGACAGCTCCATGCTCCGGCCGGGAAGATTCGATCGTTTGATTTATATCCCCATGCCCGATATCAAAGCCAGGGCGAGGATACTGGAGATCTTCCTCTCCCGGATGGCCTGCTCCGCTGTCTCGCCAGAGTGGCTGGCTGAGCTGACCGAGGGCTTTTCCGGGGCGGATCTGGAGATGATCTGTCATGAGGCGGGAATGCTGGCTTTAAGAGAGCAGATCCGGCCGGATATGAGACGAGAGGAACTGATCCTAGACCGGATAGCTGTTACCCGCGAGCACTTCCAGGAGGCTTTGAATCTGGTCAGACCCCATCTATCCAAAGAGATAATGGAAGAGTATCAGAAGATGATCTGCGAGTTTAAAGCCTGAGAAGCATAAGATCCAGAGGACCATAAAAGCATGGATACAAAGCAGCAGTTATATAGTCAAGAAGGATTTAAAGAGGATATGAGGACAGAAAAATTGACCTCTGATGATGAGCCGACAGAATTGCTGGGAGACATTGATTTCAAGGATACCAGCAGCATAACCGTACCCGAGAGCCTCATAGATCAGGTTATCGGCCAGGATGAGGCTGTAGAGGTAATTAAGAAGGCAGCAAGTCAGAGAAGGCATGTCATGCTCATTGGATCGCCTGGAACAGGCAAGTCCATGCTGGGCAAGGCCATGAGCGAGCTTCTTCCGGTGGAGGAGCTGCAAGACGTGCTGGTTTATGCCAATCCCGAGGACAACAACACTCCTCGCATCAGGGTGGTTCCTGCGGGAAGGGGCAAGCAGATAGTAGATGCCCAGAAGATGGAGGCCAGAAAGAAGGTTCAGACCCGCAATATGTTCCTCATGCTCATAGTCATGGCCTTGATAGTTTATTCTTATTACACAGGACAGCTTCTCTTTGGGGTCATAGCCGCGGCGCTGATATTCCTATCGCTGCGCTATATGCTGCCCAAAGAGGATGCCATGGTCCCCAAGCTCCTGGTGGACAACAACAGCAAGAAGAAGGCACCCTACGTGGATGCCACGGGAGCACATGCCGGGGCTCTGCTGGGCGACGTCCGCCATGATCCCTTCCAGTCGGGAGGCCTGGAGACGCCGTCTCATGAACGGGTGGAGTGCGGCTCCATTCATAAGGCCCACCGGGGAGTTTTATTCATAGATGAGGTCAACACCCTGCGCCCGGAGTCGCAGCAGAGCCTGCTCACCGCCCTGCAGGAGGGGGAGTACCCCATCACCGGCCAGAGCGAGAGAAGCTCGGGAGCATTGGTCAGAACCGAGCCCGTGCCCTGCAATTTTGTCATGATTGCTGCCGGCAACCTGGATGCAGTGCAGGGGATGCATCCTGCCCTGCGATCCCGTATCAAGGGCTACGGCTATGAGGTCTACATGAGGGACAGCATGGATGATACCCTGGAGAACAGGAACAAGCTCATCCGGTTTGTGGCCCAGGAGATTGTGAGAGACGGAAAGATCCCCCACTTCACCAGGGACGCGGTGGCCGAGGTCATGCGAGAGGCAAAGAGGCGCTCGGGCAGGAAGGGGCATCTCACCCTTATGCTCCGCGATCTGGGCGGATTGATCAGGGTTTCCGGTGATGTGGCCCGATCCAACGGGGCCAGTCTGACCGAGACGGATCACGTCATGCAGGCCAAGAAGATGGCAAGGTCGGTGGAGCAGCAGCTCGCAGACCGATACATGGAGAGGCGCAAGGATTACAGCATGATCCACTCCTCCGGTGACGAGGTGGGCAGGGTCAATGGTCTGGCAGTCATGGGCGACTCAGGGATTGTGCTGCCCATAATGGCCGAAATCACTCCCGCTCAGTCCAGTGAAGAGGGCAGGATCATTGCCACGGGCAAGCTGCAGGAGATCGCCAAAGAGGCGGTGACCAATGTCTCCGTGCTGATCAAGAAATTCCTGGGCGAGGATATCACCAAGAAGGATGTGCATATTCAGTTCATAGGTACTTACGAGGGCGTGGAAGGCGACAGCGCCTCCATATCCATTGCCACTGCGGTCATTTCGGCCATGGAAGGTGTGCCGGTCAAGCAGACTGTGGCCATGACCGGCTCTCTTTCGGTGCGGGGAGACGTCATGCCTGTAGGTGGCGTGACCCAGAAGATTGAGGCCGCAGCCCAGGCGGGGATCAAGACCGTGCTCATACCCAAGTCCAATATGGGAGATGTCCTGATAGACGAGGCCTTCAAGGGAAAGATCGAGATCATCCCCGTCTCCAACATCAGCGAGGTCTTTGAGTATGCCATGATGGGCGGGCAGAGGAACCGGCTGATTGAGAAGCTGAAGTGGTTTGCCGCGGATAAGAAGATCGGCATCAGCCTTCCGGAGACCATTCCCTCCCCCAGCCGGAGCATTTAGGAAAATGGCGGCAGCAGAATTTTTTGACATCCGGGTTCTGCGGGGCAGCAGGACCAGGATAGTTCTTGATAACGGCAAGCTGGAGGAGATCTCCCAGGCTCCCTTTCAGGGCGCGGCAGTGAGGGCTCTTTCCGGCGGGGCCTGGGGATTTGTGACCACGGATGCCGTGGATGATCTGGGGCAGGAGATCGAGTCGGCCCGGAATATGGCGAGAAAGATCGACCGGCAGGAGGATTTTCGCTTGGCTCCTGCTATGCCGGGAAAGAGCCTTGACCTGCCGGCAAAAAAGGATCCCAAAGACCTCTCATTGGAAGAGAAGGTGGCTCTTTTGCGGGAGATCGAAGACGCGGCAAAGGTCGCAGGCGTCTCCTCCACCCAGGCGGTTTATATGGAGTCCGATCTGGCTCTCTCTTATCAGAACTCCGAGGGCCTGGACCTGGAGTCGAGGATGACCCGCATGGGCTTTTATGTCACTGCCGTGGCTCAGAGGAATGGCATCTACCAGACCGACGGGGAGGGGCGCTCCGGCGTGGGCGGCCTGGAGGTCCTGGAGAGGCATGATCCGGTTGCGCTAGCCCGAGAGGTGGGAAAGACAGCCGTTGCCCTGCTGGATGCCGCCGTGCCCAAGGGGGGGAGCTATCCCGTGATTTTGGATCAGGAGCTGGCCGGGGTCTTTGTGCATGAGGCGGTGGGCCATGCCACAGAGGCGGATATCGTCCTGGAGGGCGACTCCTGCCTGGAGGGCAAGCTCGGAGAGCGGATCGGCTCGGAGCTGGTTACAGTAAAGGATGATCCCTCCCTGATGCAAAACGGCTACTACCCCTTCGACGATGAGGGAAGCTTAGCCGCGGAGACGGTGCTGGTGGAAAAGGGCATTCTGCGCTCCTATCTCAACTCCCGGGAGACGGCTGCCCGCCTGGGCGTGCGCCTGATCCTGCCCGACCGCCCCGGCATCGGTCTCTCCGCCGGCCGACCCTCGCCCGGGAAGCGGAGGAGGTTGTACCCGTGCCCCTCTCCGTTCACAGAGAAGATATCGTCCTTGCTGTACCCAATCTTGCGGAGGAATGTCGTGACGGCAAAGGAGTAGTCCACGCAGGTGCCGGTGGAGAGACGCTGGATGCTTGCGTGGACCGGGACATCCGTGACACTGTCGCTGTTGCTGGTATAGTCCCAGTCTGAATTCCAGTAACCGGCCTTAGGGTATGTTCCGAAGATCCAGGCATCATAGTACTCGCACCGGTGCCCGCTCATCTGGAAGTCAGGATGGTAGTCCGGGGATGGGTCGCAGCTGGCTGCGGTTCCCATCTCCCATGCAGGAGGATTGACGCCCCAGTAAGAGCAGGTATCGGGGCAGAGTTTGTCGCGGTTTTGCTCGGCAATTTCCGAATTGGAGCAGACATAGACAACAGTGAAGCCGTTGCGCTTGGGCGCCATCATGGTCGTAATCACCCCGGCCGCCACGCGGGTCTTTCCGAGGCCCACCTCGTCGGCGAGGACCACCCTCCCGTGGAACTGCCTCAGGACTCGCTTGGCCGTCTCCACCTGGAACCAGTAGCGGTCGACGCGACGGAGATGGGTGCTGATCGCCAGCGCGCTGAGCACGGCGAACGCGACGAGGGGCGTGTCGAGCGTCGGCCGCTGCCGCACGCCGATCACCACACCGATCGCGGCGATCACGAGGACGGCGACCCCGATCG
>CALMJN010000178.1 GCA_937864385.1 uncultured Methanosarcinales archaeon
ATACGCAGATAAATTAGGCAGATCCATGATACTCCTCCGCCCAGCCTTCTTCTATGAGCCTGTCTGCGTGGTCTTCTCTCAGTAGATGGCCATGTACCATGTTTCCCACAGTGTAGACTGCCCCCGCAAGCAGCTTCTCACCAAAAAATGGATAGGCTTGCAGGATGCGTATCTTCCTCATTTAGATCCCCGGCTTCCAGGCCCCATAGCTGCCACCATCACCGATGCCATCCTTGGTGAAAGCGAACTGCCCAAATACCGCCGGATCAGTACCGGATAAGCTCATCACAGGGAGCCCCGTCTTGCCTAGGGCCTGATTTCCAATGTCCATGCTCTTCTGTCCGGACAACGCCAGCACCGGAAGGCTCTGGTTCTCTCCGATGACTTCCGCCCGAGGATCGTCTGGGCCTTTTGCGTTGCCGGTATAGTCATCAGCCGATGCAAGCAGGCTAACCGTTAGGGCTGCCAATAATACTATTGCTATCGATTTCATTTCATCTCTTCCTTGACATTCTCATAATCGCCAGCACCACAAAGGGATTGGTTTTGTATTTCCGCGCCCATGCTTTGGGCTTAAGCTGCCGGCCATAGGCATCTGTGAACAGAAATTGGTTCTCACCCCATGTGGCCAGGATAGCTCTGATAGCGGCATTGTTGGGGGTGGCCCCTATAATGATATCATCAGGCCGGATGGCCGCCAGCTTGAGGCCCTTCTTGATCTCATCTCCACGGAGCACGTCCCAGGACTTCATTAGCCGCTCCACCCGAACTTTGGGGGGCAGGAGCGCCCCCGCTGGCAGGTATTTCTCCTTCCCGTCCCAGGGCACGCAGCCCTCAAGCCAGTCCTTATTTTCGCCCCCCGGATTCACGCCAAACGGCATTTAGATCCCCCCCATAGGGCCGACGCCAGTTTCGTGGTCATAAGCCAGCTCTGTGCCTAAGTCCATCAGCCGCTCGGATTCATTCAGGATGCCGAAGTCTCGCTTGACCTGCTGACCAGATAGCTGGAGCGATGTATTCAGGCTGAAGTTTCCGGTCCCATCTAATTCTCTGAGCTTCAGTGCTCTGCCCCGCCCGGCATAGGCAATCTCAATATCTTCCGAGAATCTGCCATTGCCCTGGATGGATGTTTCAATGCTGGCGTCAGTGTAGATGGTCGTTGTAGTGGTCACAAGGCTGCCGTTGGGCACTTCGGTGATGATTTCCCGGACCTCTTCCGCGGTGCTCTCCCTATTGAGCCTCACAGTACCATAGAAGCCGGACGCGCCTCGGACGCCCAAAGTGTACTCAGGAGATCGAGCGCCAAAGTCTGCTTTGCCCCCCGATCTGAGCCCCTGCCAAACCGAGGAGTTACGGGCATCGGCCAGGTCTGCGACAATCACATACTCGCTCGGGCCGCCTTCGGAGCTGGCAGAGAGCTTATGATCAATGCCCTCAGAATAAGCGGACCATTTCCCGCCCGAAGTCGTGATGTTGCTGGCCAAATGGACATCGGCCAGCGCCATCGGGATAATCCATTGGGCTATTACCAGCCCCCTTACTTTAGTTGGATCAATTTTAGTCATGCTATTATCTTTTCCTTATTATCGCTCTTCTCTCGGTGATCTCTGGCCTCATGCTGGCCAGCCGCCGGGCGATCCGAGCCTGGAGCCAATCCAAGTCGGATACATCCAGCCCAAGGATAATCTCCTCCAAAAACGCAAGGTCAGCCGGCAGACTTCCGCCCCCATTTCAAGTGATCGACGTCGAGGAAATAAAGCAGATAGCAGCGGCAGTTTGGCTCTGATGGGTAAAGCAGACCATTACTAAAGGGCTTGCCGTACTCTACGACCTCATACCATACCGCCCGATGCGTGGCCCTCGGCCACTTCCCGCGAGGGTGACACATCCACTGATTGAATTCGCATTCTGCCTCTCCGGCGAAGCTGTGACCGCCTGCCTGGCCGCGCCTCATGATTTGGAGCCTGGGCTACAGCTTCCACCGATCCGCCGGCGACGCGCCCTTCTGCTGCCGTTCCAGAGCCTGTCCTGAGCCCGTCGAAGGATCCACCTGCGCCAACCTGGCGGAAGGGGTCGGAGAGCGGCAATATGAGATCGGCTTCAGTCTGCATCGCGTCCCCCTG
>CALMJN010000179.1 GCA_937864385.1 uncultured Methanosarcinales archaeon
GGCTATGTCTATCCCCAATGGCATGGGACTCCTGTCTGAGCCTGCCTCTCTTCTCTTCCAGATCTGTCAGCATCCCCTTTTGTCCTCCTCTTCCAGCCTGCAACTGGGGTTTTATCTCCCTTGAATCCAAAACCTCGAGAGCGCCTTGCCAAGTAGCGATACCATAGAATACGCCAGAAGATTTATAGTTTCGGTACGCCAACCCAGTTGGAAAGCCAAAAAGATCAAGGACTCGATAATGCTAGATCTGCTATTCCAGGCTCTGGGCGATACCATCTCTCCCATGAGCACAGTCTTTATCATGCTCTTTTTGACCGGCTTTCTTCTGGAGCTGGACGCCTTCTCCCGCATATCCCATCTGGCCGGGCCGCTTGTATCCCTGTCCCATCTTCCTGCCGCATCTGCCTCCTCCTTTGTGGTCAGCCTGGGCTCGGCCCTTGCCGCCAATACCATGATTGCGGGGCTGAAGGAGGAAGGACGCCTGAGCGAGAGACAGGCATTCCTCAGCGCCATCATGAACAGCGTGCCGGTTTATTTCCGGGAGCTATTCACCTATCAGCTTGCCTTTGTTATTCCCGTCCTGGGCATATTCGTGGGGGGAGCCTATGCCCTCATCTCCATCGCCACCGGCCTGATCAAGCTGGCTTTGGTCATGGTCCTGGGCCGGGCCTATCTGGATGCAGATGCCGGCCAACTCCCAAATGCACTGGCATCCTCCTCCACTGGGGGAGGCCAGAAGAGCGGTCCCGCGGCTGGTTCATATCCCCCGCCTTCTCCGCCGGACCGATGGGATAGGTACAGCAATGCGGCCAAGAGAGCCCTGAAGCGACAGAGGCGCATATTCCTGAGGATTGCCGGCCTGTACTTTGTCATGACCTTTCTGGTACTCTATCTCAGCCGGGAGGGGATTCTGCAGTCTTTGGACGTCGCCGCCCTGGCCGGATTCTTTTCCATACCCCCGGAGACCATCATCCCCCTCACAGTCTATGTGGCCAGCCCCAAGGCGGGGATAACCCTGCTGGGACCCCTGATCCAGAACGGGGGAATTTCCGAGACCAAGGCCATAATGGTGCTGATGC
>CALMJN010000180.1 GCA_937864385.1 uncultured Methanosarcinales archaeon
AGGCTTTTTGTCTCGTGAGGAGATTGAGATGAGGTGGCATAACTCGCGCGGCCTGGATGACACCGATACCGTAAAGCAGATTCATATGGGCATAGCCATTCACGGAGAGTTGCCTGCCTCTTCTTCCGGCTTCAGGCATGTTGATTGAGAAAGCTTAATTTCCCTGTCGCTCCCAGGCGATCTGGGAAATATGATGAAATCGATCATGGATAAGATCAAAGAGTCCGGCAGGGTATTCGTCTTTGGCATAGCCGGGGACAGCGGCTCGGGCAAGACAACCATCTCCCGGGGCATAAAGAGGATACTGGGAGAGGATATGGTCTGCTCCTTTTCCATGGACGACTACCACAGCCTGGATCGCAGGCAGAGAGCAGAACGCCGCATAACACCGCTTCATCCCCAGGCCAATCATCTGGATCTCCTGGCGGAGCATCTGGAGGCCCTGCGGCAGGGAAAAGGTATCGACAAGCCGGTCTATGATCACAGCAGCGGCGAGATGGCGGGGACGGAGCCCTTCGGGCCGGCTCCCGTTGTCATTGTGGAGGGACTGCATCCTTTTTTCACTGAGCGGCTGCGCCGGGCCATAGACTTCAAGATCTTCGTCGATCCCTCCCGGGCAGTGAAGAGGCTGTGGAAGGTTCGCCGGGACGTGGGCGAGAGAGGATACCAGCCGGAGCAGGTCATGGCCGAGATACTGCAGCGGGAGCCCGATTACAAGCTATACGTGGATATCCAGAAGATCTATGCCGAGATGGTGGTCAAGATCCAGGATACCCGCTTTCATCCTCCTCTGCCGCTGGCGGGGCCGAAGCCCGACTGGTACTCGGTGCGGCTGATTCAAGAGGTGATGGAGCAGCCGGTATCCCCGGTGGATCTGAACATAGACCTGTCCAAGATCCTGAGAAGCTCGGAGCATGAGTTTTCAATTGAGTTTCAGAGGGATGATTACTATGGGAAAAAGGTGGGGATAATGACTGTGGATGGGGAGATCCATCAGTCCATGATCGCCCATCTGGAAAGCAAGCTGTGCAATTCGCTCGGAACCTGCGCCGAGATCAGCGACCGGCGCAATGAGTATGTAAATGCCATTGGCCTGGCCCAATTGATCCTGACCTGGAACTGCACCGAGAAGCTCGAGCATCTTCTGGGCAGGGGCCGGGCCAGTTCCTGAATGATTCCTAAATAATTCCTGAATACTATCTCTTCACCGGCGGCCCAGGCGGCTACTTGATGCTCCTTCGAGCTGAGATGGCCTGCATCAGCTCCGAGGTATTCAGGCCCTCTTTTTCATCTCCCTCTCGGTCTCCTGGCCGGCCTCGGTCAGGCACCAGACGTCATCGTTGACGAAGGCCAGCCCCCTCTCGGCCAGCTCGGACAGGATCTTCTTGACTGCGGGAGCGGGGATGTGCTCGAACTTGGCCACCTTTTCCGCGGACAGATTGCCCTTGGAGCCCAAAACCTGGACTACCCTCTCACGATGCTTGTTTCCCATGACAAATCCCATGTTGCCGGCTAAATCCTCTGCCATAATCATTACCTCTTTCTGCGTTAGATTTATTAGCTGTCTACCTCAATGTTAAAAGTGGCGGGCAGTCCGGGTGGTTAGGCGTCACCTATAACCCGAAATCGTCTTAAGCGGGGGGCGAAGCTGGCGGAAGACTTGGAGCGCTGTGTGCTCAGTCCAGATGTCGACCATGATTCTCCGTCCTGTTGGGATTGCACCGGCCCACGGGCCTTCCTGAAGGAAGGTCTGTGTGCCATAATTGCGGGAACCGGTTCAGGCCCGGAAGGGAGCAGACCCACCGCGGGTAACAGTCGCTTGCAGGTTTAAGGGGAGGAGAAGGCATCGGGATTAACTGGCATGCAAGCTCTATGGCAACCGCCGGCGAGCCCGCCATTTAATAATTTTAAAGATACTCATTCTTCCAGGCATAGATCTGGGCGAGTCCCGCAGCAAAGCCTCGCCCGCCTCCTATTGCTGCCCATCCGCTTTGAATGCCTCATGGAAGGCGACGCTGCCTCGCGGAATATGTCCGTCGAAAGAGAGAGCGAAGAAGACCTCCGGCGGTACCCCTCCAGCATCAGTCCGGGCAGGTTTTAAAATCCGAATTTTATGTAGTCAAGATGGATATCTGAAAGGCTTTTCTGGGATGACTGTGACGATGGTCCGGGGCTGGGGCAGGCGGAAGGGCATTGCTCCGCAGAGGCTGGCCGGAGACTACAGGCAGAGTTCCTACCGAAGATGAAGATTGAGATGGCAGTCGATGAATTGGCCCGCCAGGCATCAAAACCATTATCATATCAGAGATATGAGTATTGCTTTGGAGGATGGCATGCCCAGGGCGAAGAATTTGAGAGAAGCTTACAACAATTTTTATGTCGAACCGCTAAAAGAGGATCAGGAGTTCAAAGAATTTTATGTGGAGCGGCAGGGCGTCGTCTCTCCCATGATCGATCTAAAGGATCGTATTGAGCTGGCAGCTCGCGAGGAGAAGTATCTATTTCTGGGTTTCAGAGGTTCCGGCAAGAGCACTGAGCTCTATCGTCTGGAGGCTGCCTTAGATAAGAGCCGTTTTCTGGTGGTGAACTATTCCATCCGAGATGATCTGAATCTGAGCGATTTTGATTTTAGGGATTTCTTCGTTTCCATGGCCCTTAAGGTCTATGACATCGCCAGTGCTGAAAGCATTCCTCTTAATCCTGATATCGAGAAGGATTTTCAAGATTTTGCCAAGAGGATAACGAACATAACCGAGGAAGAGGTAACCAGCCAGAGTTCAGGAGGCCTTTCATGGAGCAAGATCATCACTCTCAAATTGAGCCGGGAGGCAAAGACAAGGCAGTGCCTGAGAACAGAGCTGGATCAGAAGATCAGCGACCTCATTCAGAGACTTAACTGGATGATATGGGATATCGAGGATAAATCTGGAAAGAAGCTGGTGATAGTTGTAGACGATCTGGATAAATTGGCCAGAGGACAGCAGTCGGAGGACTTTTTCTATAAGAACTATCAGCTTCTCATCGAGCCTAACTGCTTTGTGGTTTATACCTTTCCCATTCCTCTGGCCTTCAATCCTCAATAT
>CALMJN010000181.1 GCA_937864385.1 uncultured Methanosarcinales archaeon
ATATCAATAGATTTAAAAGCTAAAAAAAAAAGCTAAAAATCAAAAAAAATTAGTCCCTGCGCCGCATTACTGCTGCCGCGGCCAGGATCAGAATCGATCCCAATAAACCGATGGCCGGGCTCTCTTCCATTTTCCCTTTTGAATGGGCATTGCTGCTGCCGTTGGAAGTGCTATCATTATTAAGGCCGCCCTCTTCAGTCACATCGAAATATTCGTCAACAGCCCAGATGGCATTTACCGCATTCTCCAGCCGCACCTGCAACTGATACCGTCCCGGCTCAGCCCCTGCTGCAACGGCATGGGGCTCTAATAGGCTGAGGTTTCCCTGCAGGGTGTGGTTGATGCCGCTGGGAATTAATTGGTTATTGACTATATCGAAGAACTGTAATATGCTCTCTCCCGGAACGACCCGGAAGAACTCCATCCGCGCCGTGCTGTTGTTGATCATTGAGCTGTAGTCGAGGCTTCTATTGAGCCTGGCATAGTCTTCGCTGGAGATGTAATAAAAGGCATTGCTATCCATTATGGTGCTTATGCGTCCCTGGGAGTCAAATGTAACCGCTACCTGCAAAGGAGATGCCGATTGGTTGACATAGAGCAATGCCAGCAATTGGCTTGGCCTTAGATCCGGTATCAAGCTGTTGTCGTCGCTCATGCGCAAAGTGCTGGCGTTCCAGCTCCAGGCATACATCCACCACTCTCCCGATCCCTGGCCCATGCCGACGATATCCCTGGAGAAGACGGTCTTGTTACTTGAGTCAAGGATGTTCATCAGCACCTGGCGGATCTCCGCCGCTCTCACGATCATGCTGAAATTGGCTGACTGCGAGGGTAGGACATTCTTTTGAGAGCTGATCAGAGGCGGCTCTGGGGCAGGGACCACATACTTTTGGGTATAGAGATAATAGCGAAGGGTATCGTTATCTGCCACTCGAATGTCCATCCCCGGTCCGATGTTCACCCTGGAGTTGCTGTTTAGGCTGATGCTGTCGTCATTGACCAGAATAACACCTTCTGGATTTACATCCACCACCTGCATCTCTCCAAAACCGCTTCCAAATTCCATGGGAAAGACCGTGTCCGATATTTGAAAAATG
>CALMJN010000182.1 GCA_937864385.1 uncultured Methanosarcinales archaeon
AGGGAGTAGCAATGAAGGGGGAGATCGAAGGGAAGAAGGGGCCTTTCGATGCTCTAAAAATGCTTCGCAGGATAAAGAACCTCCCATCAGGGATGGCACAAGAGGGAAGCAAAACAGATCAGTCATCCGATGAGGATTTACATCTCTCGAACCGGCATTCTGTCGGAAAGGGGCGACAGAGCAGCAAAGGTAGGGGGGATGGATGGTCCTGCAGATCTCATTATCCCCCTCTGTCGGGAAGGGACGACAGAGAGGCAAAAGCCAACTGGCAGACGAGATCTTGTCGGGAGAAGATGGGGCAGAGGGCAAAAGAGGCATGTCTTTGCCTTCTGCCTCAAACCAAGGGATGGCAGAAGATGATATCAGCCGGATGCAGGGAGCGGCTGACAAAGAACGATGGCATAAGCATGGAAGGGGATGAGAATGAGAGGGCATATGAAATTGTTTGTACTGCAGATGAATCCGGATAAGAGCAAGCAGATGAAGGATGCTGCAAGATCGGAGAATATCTCCTTTGGCCTGAGGCCGAATATAGCTTCATCTCTTCAGCGCATAGCATCCACATCGTCTCCTGTGATTGTGTCGGCAAGACAGTAAGAGGCGAGAAACAGATGAGGATCCGGATAGAAATAGAGGATAAGGGCCTTAAGTCCTCCCACGAATTCGAGTCGCAAAATATGGATGGAGAGGCTCTAAGGGACAGGATAATCGGTTTTCTGTCAGCTTCCGGAGTCTTTGAGGGCAGAGGAGATATTGCCGGCTCAGGAGCACCTGCTCCGGACTATGGTCATGGCACTTTGATGGAGAAGCTGGGCAGCTTCATAAAATATGAGTTCTCCAGTACCTGGTTTACAACCCAGGAATTAAGAGAGAGATATGAGACGGTGGCAGATGACATCAAGCTATCCACGGTCTCGACCTATCTATCCCGAATGAATCGGGATGGCCTGCTGGACAAGAGAGGCAATAGAAACAACCGGCAATACAGGCTGATCGAGAGCTTCGAGCCGGATATGGTCTCGCAGAATAATTATCAGCGTCAGAGTAGCTTTGAGAAGAAAAGAGCATAAAGCAGATGAAGGCAGTCCGGCCGGAAAGACTCGAGCAGATCTTTCCCACCACCATATATCCTCGGTTGCAGATTTCCGGTCCGGCTTCTCTGCTAGCGGGAATGCATTCTTTTATGTGAAATGAAATCTGTGAATATAGCCCCCCATCTCTTTCTGCAAATCAGGCTGCCGCTTTCATTCTGGACAGAGTTAAATCGGCAGCATATCCGGCAAGAGTGTCCTCCGGGTCCATCTCCAAAGCTTTTTCGAAGGCCTCAAGGGCTTCTTTTGAGCGGTCCAGCCCTGCCAGTGCCAGGCCCAGATTGTAATGGGCATCCTTATTCCTGGGATCGATGGATATGGCCCTCTCAAAGCTCTTCACGGCTTCATCCGGCATTCCACTCTGGTTCTGGGCCAGCCCCAGGCCGACCCAGGCGGAAGCATCCTCTCGATTGAGATCTGCGGCTCTTTTGAAGGCCTCAGCTGACTGGCTGTATCGGCCTGATATGTAGTAAATGCTGGCCAGGTTGTGCCAGAGGTCACCCACCGAGTCATTGATCCGGCAGGCTGCTTCCAGGCTTTCTGCTGCATCATCATAATCGCCCATGGCTGCCTGGATGCTTCCCAGGTTGGGGTAAGCAGGATAGGTGTTGGGGTCGATGGGTGCGAG
>CALMJN010000183.1 GCA_937864385.1 uncultured Methanosarcinales archaeon
CTTGAGGTGGTAGGTGACAGCCAAAGTCATGGGAACGACCAGTACTGCCCAGTAGAGCCAGCCCTGCCAATAGTGCAAAGTGCCGGCAAGAGCATAGATGATGATTGGGATTAAGGCAGCGGCAAGGCTGAACCTTATTATCACCTGCCTTCTCAGAAAACCTGATCTTTGCTGCTCTGCCTCGCTCATCTCAAAAAGTAATGATGGCTTCTTTAGGATATGGCATTTATCATCGGGCCAGGGGATGAGCTTCAGGGCGAGCAAAATCCTCTATTATCACTGTGAGATCAATCACTGATCATTCAGCTCTTTACCAGCACCGCCTCCACCTCGGAGCGCAGGAGCTTTTCTCCCCTTATTCTCATACTCCATCTTTGAGTTCTGATCAGATCCATTTCCAGACCGGAGAACATGGCCGCAACCTCGCCTTCCTCGAAGTAGTGGGTGATGATGCCGCTGCCGCGCCTAAATGTCGCCTCTTCCACCTCTTCTCCCTGTCCCATCCTCATATCCTCCCGGGAAAAGTCCCGGAAGAAGATCCTGCCTCCGGGCCGGAGCACCCGCGCTGCTTCTTTCCCCAGGGACTGCCTCTCTGCCTGTAAGAGATGGCCGGTCACATGAAAGGCAAAGACGGCATCAAACCCATCCGATTGAAGCGGCAGCCGACAGCCGTCGGCCAGCAAGAGGCTGGCATCGGGCCTGGCCTGGCGGGCCAGCCGCAGGGCCTGCATGGAGATATCTATGGCTGTTACCCTCCAGGATGGGGGCATGATGGAGAGGGTCTTTCCGTCTCCGCAGCCCATCTCCAGCACCAGCGAGCCTTCGGGGAGGGCGGGCAGATCCTTGACCGATCCGCCCCAGACCCGGCCCCGCCGGGCATAGTCCCTATCCCAGGCCTGGAGATGATCTGCGGGAGGGCGCAGTTTATCCTGATGTTCCACAATATCTGCTCATGAAAGATGCAGCATTAATCCTTTGCCGCTGGCCGCCATCCGTCCCGATGGCTATTAGTGCCAGGCCGCATTAAATTGCCATCCATGCAATTGCTGGACCGCTTTCGAGGCTGCCTCCTGGGCGGAGCAGTGGGCGACGCCCTGGGAATGCCCATCGAGGGCTACACCGCCCAGGAGATCATGTCCCGATTCGGACCCGTTAAAGAGATGCTGCCAGCTCCCGAGGGCCATTTTCATTCCGGCCTCTTGGCCGGCCAGTTCACAGACGACACCGAGGAGACCCTTCTTCTGGCTGAGTCGCTGGTAGAATCATGCGGATTTTCCGCGGAGAGCTTTGCCGAGCGGCTTGCCTCATGGGGCCGCATCTGGACAATGGACGAAAGGCTGAACCGGGGTGTGGGATTTGTCACCCGCTCTGCCCTGGAGGCCTTAATTGCCGGAACGGCATGGCAGCAGTCCGGCCTGTCCATTCCCACCTGCGGCTCGGCCATGCGGGCAAGCCCCATAGGCCTGCTCTACCACTTCAACCTGGACCTGGTGCGAGGCTATGCCGATCTGCAGAGCCTTCCCACCCATGCCTCCCCGGCAGCCAGAGCAGCTTCCGTTGCCGTTGCCATTGGGGCAGCCCTATGCCTGCACGGTTTTTCCAAAAAGGCGGTGGCTCATGCCGCCGCATCCTATGCCGTCCATCTGGATGAGGAATTCGGGGATAAGCTTCTTTATGCCTGTTCCCTGGAAGATATGCCCGCCGGGGAGGCTCTGGAGCGGATAGGCACCTCTCCCCTGGCCATAGAGACCGTTCCCGCTGCCTTCTACTGCTTTTTAAATTTCGAGGGGGAGGAGGGGCTTATAGCTGCTGCCGGCGGAGGTGGAGACACGGACTCCATAGCCTCCATAGCCGGATCTCTCTTCGGTGCCAGACAGGGAGCATCCTGGATCCCCCAACGCTGGCTGGAGCCTCTGGAAGAGAGGAAGAGGATTGAAGATGCAGCCACGGGCCTCTGGCAGCTCTCTTCATCCTTCTGCCGCTAGGGCGAGTCGATTTTATATCAGTAGCTCCTGCTCCTTCTTATGATAGATGTAGGAATTGTGGGCGGTTCGGGCTATACCGGTGGAGAGCTTCTGCGCCTCCTGGCCAACCATCCCCAGGCGAATGTCGTTGTCGTCACCTCCCGCAAGCTGGCTGGAAAGCCGGTTACTGCGGTTCATTCTCACTTAAAGAACATTTATTCCCTTAACTTCGAGGCGCTGGGGGCGAAAGAGGCAGCAGAGCGCTGCGATATTGTATTCACCGCCGTTCCCCACGGCACAGCCATGGACTGGGTGCCGGAGCTGCTGGACGCTGGCACCAGGGTTATAGATCTCTCATCAGACTACCGCCTGCCCGTGGACGTCTTCGAGAAGACCTATGCCACCAAGCATCGTGCTCCCCGTGAGGCGGTCTTCGGCCTGCCTGAGCTGCATCCCGAGGTGGCGAAAGCTATGCTGGTGGGAAACCCCGGCTGCTATCCCACCGGAGCCATCCTGGCCCTGGCTCCCCTGGCCAATGCCGGCCTGGTGGAGAGAGTGATCTATGACTCCAAATCGGGCATATCCGGGGCAGGCGTCGAGCCGACGGAGACCTCTCATTATCCCAATATGTCCCAGAACGTCATACCTTACAAGCTCACAGCCCACAGGCATGTCCCGGAGATCAAGCAGGAGCTCTCCCGCCTCTCTCCCGAAATCAAAGTTAATTTCACACCCCATGTGGTGCCATCGGTGCGGGGCATACTCACCACCGCCCATGTCCTGGCCCGGCCAGGGGCAGAGGAGGCTTTGCAGGACAAAAGCCGGGTGGCATCCATCTATCAAGAGTTCTACAGGAATGCTCCCTTCGTTCGCATGGCAGACGGAGTGCCCAAGCTTTCCTCGGTGCGGGGATCCAACTTCTGCGACATCTCCTTTGAGCCGGAGAAAGAAAGCGATCGGCTGGTGGTTGTATCGGCCATAGACAATCTGGTCAAGGGCGCCTCCGGCCAGGCCATTCAGAACATGAACCTCATGGCCGGCCTGGACCAGAAGACGGGGCTTTGGTTCCCCGGTCTGGCGCCTTGATTTGGGATTTGGCAGGTGAGAGAAGATGAGAGTCAGAGACGTCATGAATGTCAAGCCCGTCACCGTGCAGGCGGAGGCCTCCGTGAGCGAGGCAGCGGCCATATTGCGGCAGAATAAGATCAGCGGGCTTCCAGTCCTGGATGGCGAAAGGCTGGTGGGTATTGTATCCGAGTCCGACCTATTGCGCTTATTGTCTGTGGAAGAGGAGGAAGGCGGTCTCTGGCTTCCCAGTCCCTTCGAGATCTTGGAGGTCCCATTCCGTGATCTGGTGAAGTGGGAGAGGATGCGCTCCGCCTTAGATGAGATCCCCAATAAAAAGGTAAGCGGGGTCATGAGCCGAAATCTGCATGAGGTGGGGCCGGGCGACTCCATAGAAGAGGCGGCAGGGATCATGACCCGCCACCGCATCAACCGTTTGCCGGTAGTGGAAGAGGGGCGGCTGGTGGGAATAGTGACCCGGGGTGATATCATCTCCGGTCTGGGGATGAGGCATGAAGAGGATTGAGGGAGGCATATGTGCCGTTCCGGGGGTGAGGGCGGCAGGAGTGCGCCATGGAAAGTACGGCCTGGCCTTGATCGCCGCCTCC
This sequence comes from uncultured Methanosarcinales archaeon, assembly GCA_937864385.1. Taxonomy (GTDB): domain Archaea; phylum Halobacteriota; class Methanosarcinia; order Methanotrichales; family Methanotrichaceae; genus Methanothrix. The sequence continues at coordinate 3,638 of CALMJN010000183.1, forward strand.
GGCACTGCCGCGGGGATGTTCACCACCAACCGGGTGAGAGCGGCACCATTAGCTGTCACCGCCTCCAATCTCGTCGGGGGCCATCTGGATGGGATCATCGCCAACAGCGGCTGCGCTAACGCCTATACCGGTCCGAGAGGCCTGGAGGACGCCAGGGCTATGGCCAGGCTGCTGGCCGGTTTTTTGGAAACGGATGAGGCCAAAATCGGCGTGGCATCCACCGGGGTCATAGGCCGGTACCTGGACCTGGGCCAGATCCAGAGCCTCTTCCAGGAAGCATCGGCGAACTTGCGAAGCGACGGGGCTGCCAGCCTGGCGGCAGAGCGGGCCATAATGACCACAGACACCAGGCCCAAGGAGATCGCTGTGGAGCATAAAGGCCTGCGAGTGGCGGGTATCGTCAAGGGCGCAGGAATGATAGAGCCTAATATGGCCACCATGCTTTGCTTCCTTTATACCGATGCCACCATCTCCGCGGAGAGGCTGCATGACTGTCTGGCCGAGGCAGCAGCAGTCAGCTTCAATATGCTCACTGTAGATGGGGACACCAGCACCAATGATACCGTCCTGATCACCGCCACAGGACGGGCAACAGGTCGGGAGGAGGATCTCAGGGAGGCTCTGAGCTACGTCTGTATGGAGCTTGCCAGGATGATGGCCCGGGATGGTGAGGGAGCCAGCAAATACTTCGAGGTGGTGGTCAGCGGTGCCGCCAGCGAGAAAGACGCCCGGCTGGCGGCCAAGGCCGTGGCCAGGAGCAGCCTGGTCAAGACCGCTGTATACGGAGCCGATCCCAACTGGGGAAGGATCATCTGCGCCGTGGGCTACTCAGGCGCAGAGATGGATCCGGACAGGATCACCCTGGGCCTGGAGAAAAAGGGCGAAGAGGGCGGCCGCCTCGCAGTATCCCTGGTGGAAAGGGGCCGCATCGTGGAAGGTGTCCTGGAGCGGGCCCAGGAGATAATGAAGGGAGAGGAGATAATGATCAATATCGATCTTGGCCTGGGCTGCGCCGGAGCGCGCGGCTTCGGCTGCGACCTGACCCATGAATATGTAAATGTGAACGCCAATTACACCACCTGATATGTTTCGCAATCAACGCCTGGGGGAGAGCCGGCAGGACGTGCTGGAATACCTGTCCAGCCGGGAGGCCGACCTGAGGATCTTTCATTCCGACCTGCTGGTGGACAAGGCCCATCTGCTGATGCTAAAAGAGCAGAATCTGATATCCAGGGAGATCTGTGCCAAAATTCTGGCCGCAATAGATGAACTTCTGGATAAGGGGCCGGAGGCCCTCGGTCCGGGCGAGGATGTTCATGAGGCCATCGAGGCCTACATCCTGGATAAGGTGGGACCGGAGGGGGGCAGAATGCATACCGGCCGGTCCAGAAACGACGAGGTGGCAGCCTGCATCCGCCTGTCTCTGCGAGAGGAGATGCTCTCTCTCATGGAAGGGCAGATCGGCCTTATCCAGACCATTCTCCGGCTGGCGGCAGAGCATACCCAGACCATCGTCCCCGGATTCACCCACACTCAGCATGCCCAGCCCACCACATTAGCCCATCATCTTCTCTCTCATGCCGATGCTGCCGCCCGGGACCTGGCCCGGCTGGAGGAGGCCTATCTCAGAGTCAATCAGAGCCCTCTGGGTGCGGCTGCCTTCGCCTCCACCGGCTTTAAGATCGACAGAAGCCTCACCGCCCGGCTCCTGGGCTTCCAGGGCCTGGTGGAAAACAGCATGGATGCCGTCTCCACCCGGGACTTCATCCTGGAGGTTCTATCAGATTTGGCCATAGAGATGGTTAATCTAAGCCGCCTGTCCGAGGAGCTGGTGCTCTGGTCTACATCGGAGTTCGCCTACCTGGAGCTGGACAATCTCTATGCTTCCACCAGCTCCATCATGCCCCAGAAGAAGAATCCGGATACGGCAGAGCTGGCCAGGGCCAGGGCCGGCTCGGTCATGGGAAGCCTCGTTTCTGCTCTGGCCATCTGCAAAGCCCTGCCCCTGAGCTACAACCGGGACCTGCAAGAGGTGACGGCTCATCTATGGAGGGCGGTCGACTGGACGGCGAGCACGGTGCGCATTCTGAGCGGCTGCATGGCCAGCCTGAAATTCAATAGGGATCGGCTGGAGAACAGCTCTGCGGCGGGATTTTCCACAGCCACGGAGATAGCCGACTCGCTGGTGAGGCTAACGGGCATGCCCTTCCGCACGGCGCACAGCATTGTGGGCCGGATTGCCGCCGGGGGAGAAAGGCCCCAGCTGGATGATGTTGACCGCATCGCCCTGGAGATTGCCGGCTTTAAAGCCAGCGAGAGGGGCTTTTCCCAGCATGACCTGGATATAGCTCTCGATCCCAGGAGCAATGTGGCTCTGCGGGCCAATACAGGAGGGCCGGCTCCCCAGGAGACGGAGAGAATGGTAAGGGATAGGGAGAAGGGGATAGCCGGGGCAGAGGAGCGTCTGAGGCAGAGGCGGGAGCACTCCCGCCGGGCTTTAGAAGATCTGAAAAGCCAGAGCCAGTACTGATGCCAACCTTCCTCTGGCACTTGCTATCGTATCATTTATATTCGTTACTTACTTCGGTTTTAAAACGCTCGGTTTTCATTTCATAGAGTCTTTTTTCAATTTTCGGCCTCTCGGACATAACTTCAAAGATATATTCCGCGGCAAAGTTAAATCAGGGCTAGGTGGGAT
>CALMJN010000184.1 GCA_937864385.1 uncultured Methanosarcinales archaeon
ATTCAAGTATCGCATCCTGAAGAGAAACTCAAAAAATATCGCGATTTGATTTCAGAAATCAAACGGCTCAAAAAGCTCGAATCAAAAGCATGGCCTGGGCCAGGAGATCTTTCCGCCCTGTCAACGCCACTATACTCTCTCAAAAACTGCCGCCCCATTTGATTATGACCGCAGCATTGGTGCTCCATATGATCCAGAAAGCCCTCCGGCAGAACTGCAGGGCATCCCATCTGCTGCCCTTAAATCCCTGCCTCTTTATCTCTGCCGCCTCCCGGACGAACTCTATCTTCTCCTCGCCGAGCAGGCCCAAATTCCGCTCCAGGAAGAAGCGTAGCGCATCCATTAATTCATCATCGAACTCTGTGGCCGAGGCAAATCCCGCCACCTTCTCTTGCCCCGCCGGGACCAGGTTCTTCTGGAAGATGTTCACCGACTCCACCTCATAAAATAATGCCTTGACGGCATAGGCCACCGCCTTCCTGGGCAGGGGAAAAGCCAGGATGAGGGAAGAAAAAGCGATGCTTTGAGGCACCCAGATTCCTTTGAGCTTCTCCCATAGGGAAAAGCGCGGCTGGATCTCCGGGCGGATGTCTCTTCCGAAAAGGATCTTGCCCTCATGCTTCATCTTGTAAAAGAGGGTGAGCTGGCTGGCGACAAGGGTAGCTCCGGCCAGAAGGTCCAGCCTCTTGACCTTGCCTGCCCTCCAGTCGATATCATCCGGGCCGAACACCTCGAAGGGCTTGTAGAGCCGGGCATGCTTTTCCAGCCGCTTGAGAGCATCTTCCAGCAGGCTGCCGCTCTCTCCCGTGGAGACAACCTTCCTGAACATCATACCGTGCTTCTCATCCAGCTGCCAGAAGAGAGGCTCGGCGAGCTGCTCCACCTTTCTAACTGCCTCATCGCTGTTGACCTGAATGACCAGGTCCACATCGCTCTTTCCCAGTATGAACTCGCCTCTGGCTGCGCTTCCGAAGAGCAGGATAAAGTCTATATCCCTGCCGCAGGCGCTGGCGAGCTGGCCGACGAATTCCTGCAGAAAAGCATCAGCTCTCTCCTGGTCGGATTTCCTCAGATCATTCATGGTTATTCATCTAAATAATAGAAGGATGAGATTAAAGCCTTGCCGGAGAAGATGTCTAAGGGAATGGATTTAAGGGGAGCACAAAACTAGCATTGATGCAAACAAGTATACCCTTTAAAGGAACTTACACCAGGAAAGGAAAGATCTGATGTCTCTCTTTCACATCACCCGCGCGTCAGATATTCCCCTGGTCGGCTGCCTCTACTTCGGGGTGGTGGACCGGGGCAGCAATCTCCTGCAGATCCGTCCCAGCTGCGGCTGCAACCTGAGCTGCCCCTTCTGCTCTGTGGATGCCGGTCCCGGCTCGCGCTCCCGGGTGACGGACTACCAGGTGGAGCTGGACTATCTGATGGAGGCGGTAGAGGAGATCGCCCCCTTCAAGGGGCCAGAGGTGGAGTGCCACATCGATTCGCCTGGCGAGCCCATGCTCTATCCGGATATTGTGCCTCTGGTGGCAAGGCTAAAGGCAATAAAAGAGGTCAGCGTTGTCTCCATGCAGAGCAACGGCACCCTCTTGGATGAAGAGCGAATCCGGGCGCTGGAAGAGGCTGGCCTGGACAGGATCAACCTCTCCCTCCATTCTCTGGATCGGGAGAAGGCGGCCTTTCTCGCGGGAAACCCAGGATTTGACATCGAAAAGATAAAGCAGGCGGCAAAAGGCATTGCAGAAAGCAAGATCGACCTTTTGATTGCGCCCGTTTTAATCCCGGGCATCAACGACGAGGATATGCCGGAGCTGATCCGCTTCGCTCAGGAGATCGGCGCTGGGAAGAGGTGGCCGCCCCTGGGCATCCAGAAGTTTGAGCACTACCGGCTGGGCCGCTCACCGGGCAAGGTCAAGGCCCAGAACTGGTGGCACTTT
>CALMJN010000185.1 GCA_937864385.1 uncultured Methanosarcinales archaeon
GGGAGGCGGTAGCTGCAAGCCTCATCTGCTCGATCTTGGGATTGATAAGAGAGTCCTTCTCAATGTACTGGTCTTTGGCTGGGATATAGGACTCCGGCTGGTAGTAATCATAGTAGGAGACGAAGTACTCCACCCTGTTTTCCGGAAAGAATTCCTTGAACTCGTTATAGAGCTGAGCGGCCAGCGTCTTGTTGTGAGCAATGACCAACGTGGGCTTTTGCAGCTTTTCGATGACATTGGCCACGGTGTAAGTCTTGCCCGAGCCCGTGACGCCCAGCAGAGTCTGGAAATTCTGGCGGATGCCGCCAGCCCGCTTTTCTGCCGGCAGGCCGGAAATGAGCTTCTCGATGGCCTGCGGCTGGGAGCCGGTGGGTGCAAATGATGAGACCAGACGGAATTTTTCTGAAGAGGATATTTGGGGGCGGGATGGAATTCTTGTCATGTGAACGGATCGCAGTAACAATGCTATGAAGCTATGAGTTTTTCCCTTGCTATCAAAAAGCCCTAATATTCCTATAGCCAAGGAAAGCTGATGGAACAATCGGCAGAGAATTATCCCCTCACTATTGAGGTGCTGATGCAGCAATACATTCCCATAAAGCCGCAAATTGAGGAGAGGCTCACGGACTTCCGACGCATCTGGGAGACTGCCTCGGATGAAGAGCTGTTCAAGGAGCTGGTCTTCTGCCTGCTCACGCCCCAGTCGAAGGCTAGGACCTGCTGGAAAGCCGTGCAGCGGCTGGACAGAAAGTGCATGATGGCAGAGATAAAGCCGGCGCGAATTTCCGAGGAGCTGGTGGGCGTCAGGTTCAACCATCGAAAAGGGGAGTATATCTGCCTGGCAAGGAATATGTTCAGCTCCAGATCTCTCAGAGCCACACTGACAGGTTTTACCAACGCCGTGGCTGCTCGAGAATGGCTGGTGGAAAATGTGAAAGGCATGGGATACAAGGAAGCCAGCCATTTCATAAGAAACATCGGTCTGAGCGAGGATCTGGCCATTTTAGACAGGCATATTCTCAAAAATCTGGCTCTCCTGGGCGTGATAAAAGAGGCTCCCAGTTCTCCCACAAAAAAGATGTACCTGGATATCGAGAGAAAGATGACTGCATT
>CALMJN010000186.1 GCA_937864385.1 uncultured Methanosarcinales archaeon
AGGCAGAAAGGTGTTTTCGCAAATCACAAAGGCTCTGGAAGGAGATGGGAAATCCGGTTCAGGAGACGGGCATCTGTCTGGAATATGAGATGGTAGATGTGGATATAGATCCCCAAGCTGCAGAGATGTACTTCTCGGCCCGATATGCTCCGGGAGGATATGCCTGGATCATTCCCCTGGGCAGCGACTCGGCCAATGTGGGTGTGGGCGTCCGGGCCACCTATCTCTCCGGTCAGCGTCTGCCCCAGATCCTGGACCGCTTTATCGCCGAGCATCCCCTGGTTAGGGAAAAGCTGGCCGGTGGCGAGGCCGTGGCGGTGATGAGAGGGGCGGTCCCGGCGGGAGGAAGCCCTCCGGCCATCATGAAAGACAACCTCCTTTTAGCCGGGGATGCCGCCGGACAGGTCATGGCCACCAGCGGCGGCGGCATACCTCTTGCCATCGTCGGGGGCAGGATCGCAGGCGAGGCAGCAGCAGGCTATCTGCGAGGCAAGGAGAGGCTGGAGGACTACCCCTCGCGCATAAACAGGGCGTTCGGAGTAGAGCTTGCCCGATCGGTTCAGATCAGAAAGATGGTGGACCTGGCCATGAAAAGCGACAGGCTCATGAACTCCCTATTTTCGGCCCTAAGCCCCTCTCAGATGAAATCAGTTATGAGAGCCCAGATTCCTGAGATATTCCTCTCTCGCGCATGGGCCGGAGAGAAGCAGCGCCGGCAGAACTGACGGGCAAAAACATTCGCGAGCGATATCTGATCCCGGATTAGGCGGAAAAAGACGCCGCCATCGGCAAAAAATAGCCTTGCATAGGCCAGAAAAGAAACTAAGCGGCGGCTCATCCCAAGCCCGCCTGCTTTTTTTATTTCTCTTCTTCCTTAGGGGTTTTGCCCAGCAGCTCTTCTACGGACTTGGCTCCGGACTCGATCACCTTGACATTTATCTGACCCACATCAGATGAGATATCCCGGCCATGAATGCTCTTCCGCTTTTTCTTTCCCTCAGCGGTGGGATGATAGCCCACTCCTTTGGAGACCAGTATCTTTCTGCGCTTGGAGCCGGGAAGGTCGGCTCGCAGGGGAAATCCCTCGCGATCGCTGCCGCCGGTAACCTGTACCGAGTAGCCGGGCATTCCCAGGACATCGCCCTCGATCTTGTCGCCGATCTTTTTGCCCAAGAGCTTGCCCGCTCCGGGATCCTTAAGCTCTACCTGATATGCCTTGCCGCTCTTGGGATCTGAGACTACAACTCTAAAATCCATCTTTCTTCCTCATCTACATGAAATGTGACTCTCTGTCTTGAGATCGATGCTCTATAAAACCTTAATCATCTCAGATCGCGGGTCGCAGCATAATCCACAAGAATGGAGATGGGTGCCGTCCTGACCCTGGCACCCATCTCTTCCGCGGCCACAACTCCATTTACTCCGGCATAAAACGCTATGCCGATCTTACCCGGACCTACCGGACAGCCCAATAGCGGCTCTGATTCCTGACCGATCTCTGCCAGGCCGGAAAAGCCAGCCGCTTGATAATCATCCAAGAGCATCCGGACCAGCTCTTCCGCTCCCGCCGGCACCTCTCTCACATTGGCCAGGACGGCTCCTGTGCCAGTGGATATTGCCGCAGAGATGCTGGTTGCCTTGCGGCTCATAAAGACCTTGACCGGGTCCAAGGACGAGCCAGCATAGGCTATGAGATCTATGAAGCCGACGGTTCGACCTTCCCTGACCTGGGCCAGTCCCGCGAAGCTGGTCAGGACGGGAATGCCACTTTTAAGGAGCATGCCATCCAGGGTGATGCTGCATATGGTGGCTATGCCCAGGGATCCGGCAGGGATCTCCATGCCACCCAGGCTCTCACCCGCGCCCAATACGAGCCCCCTCCGGCTTATGGTGTACCCAGCCTCATAGGCCCGCGCCATCATATCCAGGATCATCTCTTTGTCGTTCTCATCAACAATGCTGGTATTGGCGATCACCTCACCCCGCCCGGTCTGGAAATCAAAACTGGTGCGAAACATGTACTCTTCGATCCTGGTGTTAACAAAACCGATTCTATCTCCCACCAGGGCGCATCCCAGCTCCCTCGCTCCCAGAGGGGTTAACACCCGACCGCTGTAGCCCTCCTTCCTGGTGAATCCGAGCCCGTCCAGGATCTTGAGGTTATAGCGCACCGCCCTCTCACCCAGGTCATAGCCTCTACTGCTGAGGGAGCTGGATATAGCCCTGGCTCCTACAGGAGAGCCTGCGCTCTCTATGACTCTCAGAATCTCAACCAGTCTTCTCTGGCTCACATGCTCCCTGGTGAGAAGCTTCATCTCCTGAAATCCTCCGGGAAAGGCCATATATATGTTATGCGGACACACCTTGCCATTGCGGCAGGCCTTTCCAAGTTCATGACCGGCAGGCAGCAGCAAGTGCAGATTAGGGAAAGCTGCTAACATCGTCAGTCCCGTGGGGTAGAGGTCAATCCTGAGGGCCTTTGGAGCCCGCGACGGCGGTTCGAATCCGCCCGGGACTATGGAGCTTTATCCCTCCGCTAAAATATCCCTCTGCATGAAGGCCATCGGAAATGTAGATATATCCGAGCCGATCATGGGGGAGAGCCGGTCTCTTTCCTGCCCGGCATCAATGTCGCTCCGGTAGTGTAGTCCGGCCAATCATTTCGGCCTTTCGAGCCGAAGACTCGGGTTCAAATCCCGGCCGGAGCATTTTATAGTTAACCACCACGGCCAATAGTCCGTGGCTTATTATCACATCCCTGCCGGACAGGTCTAAGATGACCGGCCAAAACCTGGGATTTATTTTGCCGAATGCCTGGCTTTT
>CALMJN010000187.1 GCA_937864385.1 uncultured Methanosarcinales archaeon
CCTGGAACATCCGCTGCACCAGATGACTGCGAGAGGCCGAAATGCATCGTGGTGAGGCTGGACAGCTGCGAGGATGGAGCCGACAACGACTTCGAGAATATACCGCCATTCTGCATCAACGGCAGTGTTTTCAACAACAGTACCCCTATGGTCGGTTTCCCGATCAAGATCGAGAACTCGGACGGAACCCTGATCCAATCTATACCCACTGACGCATACGGCGAATACTCGTTCTGCGGCCTGAAAGCCGGCACATACACGGTCTGCGTGGACAAACCGGGATGGACGGCGGACAAGCCCTGCGTCATAGTATATCTGGACTGCATGGACGAAGAGCATGACTTCGATGTCTACAAGGGCAGAAGCAATGTCCTTCCGGGCATAGAGCAACCGGCCATAACCCTTGATGACTCCTCGGGAGCTGTTGTGCAGGAGGATAGATCGGGTGAACCATCAGAGCCCACTGAGCAGGATATAGGAGGCGACGAAGAAGAGGGAAGACAGACTCAACTCTAGAGATAGTTTGAATTTGAAATCCGGTCAGTCCTCCCCATCCTGGGGAGGACGACAATCAATTTTCCTGCATGTTTTTTAGCCAACAAGCATGCTGCGGGGGTTCTAGCTGCTTATGTCCCGCCCGCAGCCCTTACTGCTGCTCCAGCGGGCAGCACTCCAGCCAGCCTTTATCCGGCGCTATGGTCTTATTGGACCATCTCCATCTGTATTTCCCGGTGAGATTGAAGTCTCCCGACAGATGGCTCTCCATGAATCCAGCCGGCCAGAGGGCCTTGCGGTCGGCCAGCCCCTCTATCCGTACTGAGGTCTCCAGAGTGGTCAGGCTCTTGCCCAGGCTGGCTTTGTAGCTGAGGTTTAGCCTCCTGCCCTCCTGGTATCTATCGCTCCATAAAATGTCCCGGTAATCGTTTTCAGCCTGCAGATTGCCCGACCATCCACCATTCAGGTTCATGCTGCGATTGCTGCCAAGGCTGATACTGGCAGGAGATCGGCTGGCATGGATGCGTCGATCGACATTGATATTGCTCTGGCTGTATTTCATCTTCTCCTCGGCCTGGTATTTCCCGGTTCCGTGCTCGCCGTACTTCAGGACCGATCCAACAATCGGCCTGATCCTGGTTGAAACCGATTGGGAAAAGTTGAATTCCCCGGCGAAGATGGAGACGGTGTTGGTCACCGATCGGCTGTCCCTCTCGTTGGAGAGCATCCCTTCCACCCGGCAGAAGCCCTGGCCGGATACAGTTCCAGAGAAGCTGGCTTTAGCAGTTGGCTTGATGCTTCTCACCTTGATGGTGATCTGGCCGTGCGCTCCGGGAGCAAGATTATGGAACGTCCAGGTATCGTGGGTGCCGGGATCGGGAGGGGGATCGGCGGAGATGAAGATGGTGGCCGGATCGTAGTCATCTATGACCACAACATCCACCGGCTCCAGCATATTATTGCCGTAGGTTATGGTATAGGTGATCAGCCCTCCCGCGCTGGCGGAAGAGGGGCCGTCCTTTATATCCTCATCTTCCAGGGGCTCGAAGCTGATGATATCTCCGCCGATATTGATGTAGTCAAAGAAAGCGATGGTATCGCTATCGCTTTTTCGGGTAAGTGTAATCCAGATTTTATCAATATTTACCTGGCCAAGGGCTTGCTTGAGGGCATCCAGGCTCCCATAGTCCTCATATTCCAGATCAAAGCCATCGAGTTCATTCCATTGAGAAGATTGCATGTCGGCCAGGCATTCCCTAAGCGAGAAGATCTCAAGGCCCCCTTCGAGGTATATTTCGATACGCACATCTCCATCACCGGAGAGGGGCAAGATCCACATGCTCAGTGATTCAAGATCTTCAAGAGGAAATGGATCGTCAAAATCTATATAGATCTTGGAAGTGCTTTTATTTTTATAAATAGTGAGCATGGCAGAGTTCGGGCCGTGAAAACCCTGGTCGGAGGAGATCTTCCCTTCAGAATTATCTCCCGTGTAAAAGTGATAATCAAGGTCTGTAAGTGAATAGGAGGTGATAATTATAGCAGGAGATATAATGAAAAACATCAATGCAAAAATCCAAAACCTTGCAACCTGGCCCAACCACATACTATCATGATAATATGTAAAAGTAGAAAAAGCATTCGCTTGAGATCAATTTCTATTTTTCCC
>CALMJN010000188.1 GCA_937864385.1 uncultured Methanosarcinales archaeon
TGAGCGCAGGCATCAAGGGCATCCTCGCGGTGGGCACCGACCTCTTCCACATCTTCGCCAAGGCCATCATGGGCAGCGTCATCCACCGCAAACTCGGCAACGTATCGGTCCCGCTGGCGGCGGTTTTTTTGATCGGCGCCGTCCTCGGTGCCACCCTCGGAGGCCTGATCAACCGCGGACTCTACGAGCTCAACCCGGTCCTCAGCGACGCCTTCATCACCACGATCTACTCGATCATGCTGGGCTTTCTCGGCTTCTACGCATTGTTCGACTTCCTGAAGGCGCGCGGGGTCTCTAAGAGGGCCGACGCCCCCAAGGGCACCACCGCCCACCACGGCGGCAAATCCGAGGGCGCCGATATCGGCGGCCTGCCCCGCAAGCTCCAAGGAGTCAAGATCCCGCCGATGGTCCGCTTCGACCACGACCTCGTTCCCGGCGGCCGTGCGATCTCCTGGGTGTTCCTGGTGGCCAGCGGCGCCCTGGTGGGCCTGGCCGCGGGCATCATGGGGGTTGGGGGAGGGTTCCTCACCTTTCCGATTTTCGTCTACGTGCTGGGCGTCTCTTCCATGACGACGGTCGGCACCGACATCTTCCAGATCATCTTCACGGCCGGCTGGGCCGCTATCTCGCAGTACGCCATTTACGGCTTTATTTTCTACACGCTGGCCATGGGCATGCTGCTCGGCTCGCTGCTCGGCATCCAGATCGGCGCCATGGCGACCAAGGTGGTCCCGGGCATCACCATCCGCGGGTTCTACGCCATGGCGGTGCTCGCCGGGTTCGTGAACCGGATCTTCGCCCTGCCCTCCAAACTCAGCGACGTCGGCTTCATCCCGCTGTCCAGGGAGGCGGGCTCCTTCCTGGAGTCGATCGGGATCTACGCGTTTTTCATCGTCATTACGATCTTCTCGGTCTGGGTCATCGGGACGTTCCTCAAGAACATTCCGGCTCTGCTCGGAAAGGGGGTGAAAAAATGATCGCACACAAGAAGAAATTCACTCTCGGCCTGGTGATGCTCATCGCGTTCTTCGCGGTGCTGACCCTTTTCTTCACCCCGATCTTCGGTGGCCTGAACGGCCTGGACTACCTCGACGGCCTCTACAACTCCATCTCCAAGGGCTCGGCCTACTACATCCCGGACTTGGCGGCGAAAAACCAGGACTACCAGGGGCGGGAGATCAACTGCACCACCCATTATCTTCGGCACCAGGAATTGATTCTCCACCATCTGGACCAGAGTATAAAATAAGATAATTATCAAGGCAAAAACCAGATGGCTGACCTCCAAATGTACTGATCCGAACAATAGAGCCACCAAAACCGCAGGAACCGCAGCCAGAACAGGCCCTACATTGGGTATCAGCTCCATGAATCCGGCAATCACTCCCAAGAAAAATGCCTGCGGTAGACCGAGGATTAAGCTCCCCAGCCAGGTAATCAGGCCTACAATGAGCATGAGATGTATCTGGCCGCGCAAAAATCCCGTCCAGGTCTTATGAATATTTTTAAATAGAAAAGAGAGCTCCGCTCCATGGCCGGGTGGTATGAGGTCGGCAAACCAGCCCTTCAACTCGCCTGCAGATAGCGTCATCTGTAGAGACATCAGCAATGTGAATAACACTGAGGCCAGGCCGGAAAATGTCGGCCCAAGATATCCTGCCACGGTGCCCAATGCCTTTCCCACCTTACCGCTCAGGTCAGCTACCGACATCTGCATAGCCGGGACGGGAGCTGCGCTGTGAGATGTCGATTCATTCAGAGCCTTCAAAATGGTATCCAGTGCGGGATTGAATATTGATGCAATCCATTTGTGGTCCTGCAGAGAGATTGAAATGGATTGGATAACCTGGCTTAATTTCTGAGCTACCAGGTTGGGATCGATTTGAATGGCGAAATTGATCGCATCCACCAAAGGCTGAATCAGAAGCAAAGGAACTATGACCAAAGCCGCCACTACAAGCAAATAGATAATTATAATCGCCAGAGTTCTATTCAACTTCAGAGGACCAGCAAAAAACCGGATAGCTGGATCGACCAATAATGCCAATAAGGCAGCGGATGCCACCAGAGGAATGGCCGACCTGCCGACATAGATCATAAAAAGAGCTGCAAATATTAGAAAAACGCCCATGATATAGCGGGTGGGCTCATTCCAGCGGTTGCCGGCTAAACCGTTTCCTTCGCCAGAATCCGATCCAGCATGGTCTTGACCTGGAATAGAACCATTAGTATCCTTGATCTTGTTTTTTGTCTCATTCATTGTCAATCTCCTCAACTGCAAATCCTGAAGGCTTTCTACCCCAACTTAACTTTATTTCTTAAAGAATATTTTCTGCGCTGAGAGGCACGATGTATTTATTTGGTAGTGATGTTGACAGGGATCATAGTATCTCATATTTGATTTAATATAATGAATATGTATCCTGCACAACTCAATATTGACTAGGATACAATTAAGCCTTTTAAATTTTCCGCATCGTAAGATCCTTTCAACGGCTAAACGCCTATTCCACGAATTCATTCATAATCTGGACCCAGGCGTAAAAGAGAAGGCAAGAACCTAGACCTGAGGACTTGTTATGAAGCATTGAAGAATTCCAAAGATCTGATCAGCAAAATCTGCTTTATTATCAGATATAATTTTAAGAAAATAATAGCGGAGTCTCATTTTAGCGAGCCTCCGCAGAATTTTGAGCAGCCCTCCCGGCTGCCATCCCTCACTCCACCACATCCTCCTCCGGGGATAGCTCCACGGTTATGCCCTGATCCGGTGCCGTCATATTCCAGTCCGGCACCTGCCAGCCGCCGTAGCGGGTGGTCCTGGGAGAGACTCCCGTGCTCCGCACCTCAACTCTGGCCGCGGCATCCGCTGTATCATAGCCGCTTCCGTCCACCGCCGAGGCATCGGCATGCACGGCGTTGACATAGACCCCGTCCATGGTGGCCCGGACATGATACTCGATAGTCATCAGGCCGTCCTTCTCCAGGTCGGGAAGGATCCACTGCAGGAACTGGCCCTCATGCCGATTCGGCTTGGGCGATGCATCCACATAGTCCAGGCCCGCCGGGAGCAGGTCGGTCAGAGTAGCGGCCAGGCTGCTGTTGCCCTTATTCTGGACTGCTATGGTGTAATGAATCAGAGCGGGATCGGCGGGATCCTGATCTGCGCTCTTGTCTAAAACCAGATCCGGCGGACAGCAGGGGAGATCACCGCAATCGCGGGCATGATAGGCCGCACCGGCCACGCACTCCTCGCCGTTCATGCCGCAGACCATGACCCGGTTGACCAGGCTGCAGGGGGCAAACTCGGTCACATTCAGCTCCAGCTTGAGGGTGAGGCTGCCGCCGATCCCCAGGCTCATCAGAGTCCAGTTGGCCTCGGCATTGGAGTAGCTTTCCGGCCGGATGGATGAGCTGATGTACTCCGTGCCCGGCGGGAAGATGTCCCGGATGGTGATGGGGCCTAGAGACCGGCTGCCGTCGTTGGTTATGGTTACAGTGTACTCCATGATGTCGGCCATGGTCTTGTTGAAGAACCGTTTGGTCATATTGCCGTCTTTGGTCACTGTGATGTGGGGCCGGTCGTAACGGGAGACGCCGGTGAGCTGCACCTTCCGGTTGATGTCGTAGGCACCAACGTATCTTTCCTCGTTGTCTATCTCGCCGCTCCTGTTGGAGAAGATGGCTTTAACCTTATAGTCGGCTGTGCCGCTGAAGGATGCCTCGGTGTTCATCTCATTGAGGCCCGATGCCACCGTCTCCTTGTCCAGGTAATCGAGGCCAGAGTACCTCTCGCTGATGTATGAGGCAGGCGGGGTGCCGTTGCCGCTTTTGGGCGCCTCCAAAGAGCCGCAGTTGCTGCTCTTGGCCAAGACCAGGCCTCCCGCCAGGGGGCCGGACCGGGACCACATGCCCTCGGACCACTTGATATTCTGGCTGGTGGAATAGCTCGGGCTGTAGCTGTAGTTGGTGGGGCCGTGCACCAGCTGGATATCCTTGGCTATGTAATTAGTCGGGGTCTCGATCAGCTCTTCGCTCTGGTAGGAGCCGGTGCCCGACTCGTAGGTACGCTGGCTGGCGCCTACCCTTTTGTCAACGGCCACGTAGCCGTAGCCGCTCACATTCTTCTCCGACTTGACGCTCTTACCATATTCGTCCACAAACTCGTAGACCCGGAAGGTGCCGGTGTAGTCCTCCACTGCTTCATAGGCCGGATCGACTCTGGGATGGGAGTCGGGATGTTTCTTCTTCAGAACGCCGATGTGGCCGGTGCCGGTGAAGGCGATATCGGTCTTCATGGTCGAGCCGTTCTTGTCCAGGTCTACTGTGCGGTCCTTCTCGATTTTGTTGGCAAAGGTGTACTCCTCGGTCATGGTGGCGCCGGTGATGGTGTTGATGGCCTTGGACTTCTCTGTCCATTTCGTGCCGTAGTCTATGGAGCGGTTGCCGGGGAGGGCGAAGCTGGTCGGCTTATGCGAGGCGGAGAGGCTGGTCTCGGAGCGGATGGACTTGTTTTCCGTTCTGAAACGGAGCAGCTCCTCGCTGGCATAGTCGCCGCTGCCGAACTCCCGGCGGAGCAGCTCTGTGCCGGGATCGACTATCTTGGTGGTGACGCAGTCGGATATGGTCGGCTGGAGGTCGGCCTTGGCATAGGCGCAGTTGGTTATGGACTCGGGGCCCTGGTGGGTGTCGAAGTCGTTGTGGACATTGACGAAGCCCTCACCGGAGACTCCCTGCTCCATGTCGTAGTGGATGTCGACTATAGGGACCCGGACAACTATCTGGACCTTGAACTCGCCGCTGCAGAATGTGCCGATGTCCCAGTAGAGGGTGCTTCCTGACGAGGAAGATGGACCGGGCGAGACCGAGACCACCTCTACTTTATCGGGGAGGACATCCCAGAGGGTGACATTGGTGAAGCAGTATCCACAGGGGTTGGTGAGGGTGATGTTGTAGGTGACATCCTCCCCCCGCTTGGCTGTCTCCTTGTCTGTTGTCTTGGTCAGAATGAGATCGCAGCCTGGCCCTCCGAAGTAGTGGCTGGGATCTTCATCCTTTAACGGCTCATCCAGGGGATTTAATGCTGTAACCTTGCCTATGTTCTCATACTGGCCAGCTACAGCTGTGCCGTTAGCCTCAAAAATCCAGGTCTCATTGGAGGTCAGAAGGCTGTTTCCGTCGTCATCACCGCTGACATAGACCGGAATGACCCCGGGGATGGAATCTTCTACATTGACATCTTTGAAAGAGAGATTAGAGGCGGTGGTGACAACATATCTCCAAGTTACATTTCCGCCCACAACTACATTGGGACCTGGCGGATTGTCTGCGTCCTCGCCATTAGTATATTTCTTGATTGAGATCTCCCCAGATTCTGCGTAGTAGTGGCTGGGATCGTCATCTTTTACCTCATTGTTACCGGGAGTCATGCCCGTGACATATCCTATATTGGCATACTGGCCGGCCTCGGCAGTTCCATTGGCCTGATAGATCCAGGTCTCATTGGAGGTTAGCAGGTTGTTGTTGTCGTCGTCGCCACTGACATAAACTGGTGTGATTCCGGGGATTGAATCTGTGACGCTCACATCTCTAATTGGAACATTGGAGAGAGAAGTCACGACATAAGTCCAGGTCACATTTTCTCCTATGGTCAGGTAAGGTCCGGTTGGATTGTCGGCGTCCACCCCATTGGTATACTTTTTGATGTTGATATCTGTAGACTCACCGAAGTAGTGACTGGGGTCCTCGTCGCTGACGTCATCGCCTACGGGCGGGGTGCCAGTGGCATTGCCCATATTGGCATACTGACCGGCAGCAGCAATGCCGTTAGCCGTCAGGGTCGTGCTCTCGCCGGGCTGGAGCAGATCTATGGTTCCTATCAGTCCCAGAATGTCATCGATTACCTGGACATCGGTAAGGTTGACGTTGCCGGTGTTGGTCACAAGATAGGTCCAGACAACTGTGCCGTTGGTCGGTATAAATGGTCCGGTCTCACTGTTGGCATCATCGCCATTGGTGCTCTTGACCAGGCTTATGCCTGGAGCTTGGCCGAAGTAGTGGCTGGGGTCCTCGTCGCTGACATTCGGCCCGGACGGAGGAGTGCCCGTGGCATTGCCCATATTGGCGTACTGGCCGGCGGCGGCAATGCCGTTAGCAGTCAGAGTCTGGCTCTCGCCGGGCTGGAGCAGAGGCAAGAGACCAACTAATCCTGTGACATTATCGGTTACCGTCACATTGGTCAGGTTGACGTTGCCGGCGTTGGTCACAAGATAGGTCCAGACAACCGTACCGTTTTCAGGTATGTAGGGACCGGTGGGATCGTTGGCATCATCTCCGTTGGTGCTCTTGACCAGGCTTATGGCCGGCAACTGGCCGAAGTAATGGCTGGGATCCTCGTCGCTGACATTCGGTCCAGACGGAGGAGTGCCTGTGGCATTGCCCAGGTTGGCGTACTGGCCGGCGGAGGCAACGCCCGTAGCGGTCAGGATCTGGCTTTCACCGGGAAGGAGCAGAGGTATGATGCCGACTATACCCGTCACATTATCGGTCACGGTGACATTGGTTAGGTTGACGTTGCCGGTATTGGTCACGATATATGTCCAGATAACAGTGCCATTAACCGGGATATAAGGCCCGGTTGCATTGTTGGCATCATCGCCATTGGTGCTCTTGACCAAGCTTATGCCTGGCAACTGGCCGAAGTAATGGCTGGGATCCTCGTC
>CALMJN010000189.1 GCA_937864385.1 uncultured Methanosarcinales archaeon
GTGATGGGAATGGGATTAGGCCGGGAGCCGGAGACGGAGCAAGCTCTCTCCGAGATCATCCCCCTCTGCAGCAAAACGGTGATAGATGCCGATGCCCTGCTTCCGGAGCTTCCTTTAAAGGGCATTGTAACCCCTCATGCCGGGGAGTTTAAAAGGATCAGCGACATCTCGCTCTCCGATTTGCCTTACAGGGCAAGGATAGAGCCGGTCCGAAGATATGCCCGTGAGAGGGATCTGGTGGTTTTGCTCAAGGGCAATGTCGATCTGATCTCCGACGGAGAGGTGGTGCGGGCTAATGCCACCGGCAATCCGGGAATGACCGTAGGAGGGACAGGAGATGTTTTGGCGGGGATTACTGCCGCCTTTTATGCTCGAGCCTCACCACTGCGGGCAGCGGCGGCGGCAGCTTTTGTCAACGGCCGGGCGGGCGATCTGGCCTATCTGGAGAGAGACTACGGAATGATGGCCACCGATGTGATCGAGAAGATTCCCCTGGCCATGAGAGTTGATGGATCATAGGCATGGCTGAAGGCAAAGAATGGAGATAGCATGAATTCAGATAGAAATGAAAAGCTGGAGGGGATGGTGGATATCACAGAAAAGCCGCCTGTCTTTCGCAGGGCCAGGGCCAGCGGCTCCATCCGTTTGCGAGAGTCTACCATCGAGGCCATCAAATCGGGGCAGGTGAAGAAGGGGGACGTGCTGGCCACCGCCCGGCTGGCGGCCATCCTGGCGGCAAAGGATACGCCTCGCCTGATTCCCATGTGCCATCCCATCCCCCTCACCGGACTGGAGGTGAGCTTTCAGCTTCAGCCGGAGCGGGTTGAGGCTACAGTCACTGTGACATCGGTGGGAAGGACGGGGGTTGAGATGGAGGCTCTGGTTGCTGTCTCGGCAGCGCTGCTCAATATATGGGACATGGTCAAGTACCTGGAGAAGGATGAGAGCGGAAACTATCCGGATACGGCGATAGAAGAGATCAGGGTAATAAAGAAAGAGAAGGAAAGGAATTGAGGGGAAGGAGTTAATGCAGATCCCACACCTCATGTAGCCGTCTATGGTCAATAGCTAAGCCCTGCGGACTTCACCCACACAAGATTTTTGAGGATGCTTTTTTCGTTTGCCCTAACTGCGGCAGGCTGCGCTGATGACCAGGGTATTGTTTCTCTCATCCGTTTCAGCCACCTGTCTGTCCGGATCAACTTCCAGGGTGATCTCATTGGACCCAGAGGCGCTAGCGGCACTGGCAAAGCCTATGGTCTGATGCAGAGAGCCGCCGCTGGCGGGAAGGAGAAGGGTAAGCTCCGCCACTGCCGTCGGCGAGCCCATGCGGTTCTCCATAACTCTCACCTTAACCGCCTGATATCCGGATGAGCCGCTGGGGGAAGGAGTCAGGATCAGAATAAAGGATGCCTGATTGCAGGTGGTATTGGCTGCATCTGCTACCAGATAGAGGTCGGAGGAAGCCTGGGCATTGAAGGGGGTGGAGATCACCACCGGAGAGAGGGGCTGCTGGCCCTGGCCTATGCTGCTCTCCGAGGTTCGGGGAATCTTGCTGGCCAGGAAGGGTGTGTCTCGATTCATCTGGGAACTGGCCGGGGCGGCCAGTAGGATTAAGATGGCGAGAAGGACCATGATCCTCAGGATTTTATTTCTTATCATGATAAAAAAGGATGAGAGATGTAGATTTAACCATTTTGGGCCAAGGGGCGAAAGAGAGATAAAAATTAAATAGCGGCGTAATCTGCCGCATCATCCAGCTGCTCCTGGATGCGGAGAAGCTGGTTGTACTTGGCCGTCCTCTCCGACCTGGCCGGCGCTCCCGTCTTGAGCATCTCGCAGCCTAAAGCCACAGCCACATCGGCCAGAGCGGAATCCTCCGTCTCCGCGGAGCGGTGGGAGGCCATGACCTTCCAGCCGGCCCGGAAGGACATGCGGGCGGCATAGAAGGCCTCGGAAACACTGCCAATCTGATTGAGCTTGAGCAGGAGGGAGTTGCCCGCTTTCATCCGGATTCCCTTTTCCAGGCGCTTGATGTTGGTCACATAGAGGTCGTCGCCGATGATTATGGTGCCCGGCAGCTTGGCGGTCAATTTGGCAAAGTCGTCATAGGCCTCCTCCTCGAAGGGATCCTCCAGGAAGGCGATGGGATAGGTCTTGACCAGATCCACATAATAGTCAATCAGCTCGCCGGGAGTGAGACGGTTTCCGTCCACCGAGTATCCTCCCTCCATATAGAAGCTGGAGGCAGCTGAGTCCAGGCCGATCTTTATCTCCTCACCGTAGCCGCTGATGTCAAGTGCACTCATTATGGCATCCAGAGCATCACGGGTCTTGACCAGGGGTGGGGCATAGCCGCCCTCGTATCCCACATTGGTGGCCCCCACGCCGTACTTGCCCTTCAGTATCTTGCCCAGGGCATGATAGGTCTCCACAGCCATGCGAAGCCCCTCCGAAAAGCTCCGGGCTCCGGTGGGCAGGATCATGAACTCCTGAATGGAAAGATCATTACCGGCATGCTGGCCTCCGTTGAGCACATTAAAGGAGGGTATGGGCAGCCGGGTGCTGTTAACCCCTCCCAGATACTTGTAGAGCGGCATCTCCGCCGAGGCGGCCGCCGCCTTGGCTACGGCGATGGATACCCCCAGAATGGCATTGGCTCCCAGATTGGATTTATTGGCCGTACCATCCAGCTGGATCATGAACTGATCTA
>CALMJN010000190.1 GCA_937864385.1 uncultured Methanosarcinales archaeon
AAGCTTTGGCCGGCAGAGGGTTCTGGACGAACTGTCGGTGGAGATCCCCTGCGGCCTGACCTACTGCCTTCTCGGGCCGAACGGCTCGGGCAAGACCACCTTCATCCGGGCGGTGGTGGGGCTGCTGCGCCTGGACGGAGGGGATCTACAGGTCTTGGGCCGGCCCGTAAGCGAGGTAGCCCGTCTCTATCCCCGCATTGGCTATATGACCCAGCACAAAGCCCTCTATCCTGATCTCACGGTAGGGGAGAATATGGAGTTTTATGCCGGGCTGTACAGCCTGACCAAGAAGCATAGAGAGGAGAGGATGGAGGAGCTGCTCCGGATGGTCGAACTTTCCGCACATCGCAGCCGTCTGGCCGGAGACCTCTCCGGTGGTATGTATCAGAGGCTCTCTCTGGCCTGCACGCTTATTCACGAGCCGGAGCTGCTCCTTTTGGACGAGCCCACCGTGGGGGTCGATCCCCGGGTGCGGCAGACCTTCTGGGAGTACTTCAACCGCATGGCAGAGGAGGGTAAGACAGTTCTCATAACCACCCACCTCATGGATGAGGCGGAAAAGTGCCAGCGGGTCGGATACATGCGCGCCGGACGGATGGCGGCAGAGGGCAGTCCGGAGGAGATCCTGGATGAGGCAGGGCTGCAGCCCATCCTCAAGCTATGGCTAGCCGGGCCTGAGGACGGGGCAGCTCTTCTTTCCAGGCAGGGCTATCCGGCTGCGGTGAAAGAAGGAGCAGTGCTAGTGTGGCTGGAGCGCCGAAGCCAGGTCAAGGAGATACTGGAGCTGGTCCAGCCGCTGGACATGAGGCTGGTCGAGCCCAGGCTGGAGGAGGCCTTTCTCCTTTTGGGGGAGGGGCAATGAGCCCCAGCCCGGCACGGATGGGCGTTGTGGCTCTCCGGGTAGTGCGCCAGCTCAAGCGTGATCGGCGAACCATCGGTCTCATCCTCTTTGCTCCCATTGTGCTCATGTTCATCTTCGGCTATGCCCTCTCCGGAGAGATGAGCGGCATCAACATTGGGCTGGTGGACGGGGGAGGACACGACCGCTTGCTGGTGCATATGGAGTCCATGTCCGACTTCGACATAATCCATCTGGGCTCGGAGTCGGATGCTGAGAGGCTGATAGCGGAGGGGCGGCTGGATGGGGCGGTGGTGCTGAAGGAAGAGAGCGTGCGTGTTCTGCTGGACGGCAGCAGCCAGCAGATCTCGGATGCGATCAGCGCTGCGGTGCAGACCGGTGCGGCCATGGAGGAGGCGGCCAGAGCAGGACCGAACGCAGGCGGCTATATCACCAAGCGCTATATCTTCGGATATGATCTGGAGATGATAGACACGGTCGGGCCTGCCGTCCTTGGGCTGGTGATATTCTTCTTTGCATTCGTCGTATCCGCCATCTCATTTCTCAGAGAGAAGACATTGGGCACACTGGAGAAGTTCATGGTATCGCCTCTGAGCCGGGGGGAGATCATCTCCGGATACATCCTCGGCTTCAGCCTGATGGCGATATTGCAGTCTGCCACTACTCTATTGATAGTGGTATTCGTATTCGGAGTGCCCATGAGGGGCAGCCCCATCACCGCCTTTGCGGTTATCCTGCTGCTGGGGGCGGGGGCGCTGGCTCTGGGCTCCTTTGTATCCAACTTTGCCAGAAGTGAGTTTCAGGTGGTGCAGTTCATACCCATAGTCATCATTCCCCAGATTGTGCTCTGCGGGGTGTTCTGGCCTTTGCAATCTGTGCCGGAATTCCTGCGACCGATATCCTATGTCCTGCCGCTCACCTATGCCAGCGATGCGCTGAGGGAGATAATGCTGAAGGGTGCTGGCATCGCCGATATCCTCTATCCCGATCTTCTGGCTCTGACGGCATTCTTTGCCATCTTCTTCGCCGCAGCCACGGTGATGCTGAGGAGAGAGGTGGGATAAGGATCCGTGCGAGAGGCGGAACTTGCCCAAATCAAGTAAAAAGCCAAATAGACAGGCTAGCAACATGATTGATAGCATGAAGCTGAAGGTCAAGATCACCGGCTCTAAAGTGCACGATGTGGGCTACAGGCCGTTCCTTACAGAAATAGCCATGCGTCTAGCTCTCCGAGGATTTGAGGTATATAATGATGAGGAAGATACAAGGCAGGCAATGGTGGCCCTGGTAGAAGTCAACGAGCAGAGGGTCGCCAGGTTCTGCGATTCGGCTCAAAAGGAGTTGCCGCAGCTCGCCGTTGTGGATAGGGTGAGATGTGAGGACTATGCTGACGATATTATGCCCTTATGGCAGTTTGCTTCAATAAGCACTGCCACTCAAATGAATAAGGCTATACCCCTTCTCCTGGCAGTCAAAGAAAATACTGACAAGATCCCTGAGATGAGCCACGATCTCAAAGCAGTGAGATTGAATACGGATATTATACCTGAGATCAGAGATGATCTCAAAGCAGTGAGATTGAATACGGATACCATTCCGGAGATCAGAGATGATCTCAAAGCGGCAAAGAAAAATACAGAAGCTACCCTGGATGAGATCAAAGGCATGAGGGAAGATATTCAGCCAGGCTACGCCATGAATTTTAGACAGATTCAGGCCGATGTCCGGGCTATAAAAGATCGTCTGGGAATGCCCTGATTGACTCTAATCCGCCACGGCCAGGGTTAGGTTGCCATGGGGCATGACCAGCATCCTGGCGTCCCTTCCCTGCCGCACTCTGGCCAGCTCCAGGGCTTGATGCAGGGTTTTAGCCGGGGAGAAGAAGCACATCTCCGCCCGCTTCGACGGAAGAGCAGATACCAGGATGAGATGATGCTCCAGCGATTCCTTGGCCAGGAAGGCGGCCTTATGCCCTCCGAACTCATACTCCCTTCCAAACCTCTCCCAGCATTGCTCCGCCGAGCCCGCCTCACTGGCCCATCTCTCAAAGACGGGATGGCCCAGCCCCTCGCAGCACTCCGCCACCAGGATGATGCTGCCTCCTGGCAGGGCCGCATTCTTGGCATTGTCCAGGGCTTTCTGGGCCTGGAATAGGTTCAGGTCCTTGGGCCTGCCGCCGGCACAGGTGACAACTATCTCCGCCGGCTTAACCGTCCGCCTGTACATGCGATCGACAGTTGCCGCGCCACTCCGGTGCGCCTTGATATAGTCTCCTGCCACCGCCTGGACTATCTCATTTCTGCCGTTCAAGACCACATTCAATATATAGTCAAGTCCAGCTATTCCTGCCGCCTCCTCCATGTCCTGGCGCACCGGGCTGTCCAGCCTTCCCGTGGCAGAGAGCGGATCTCTCATCAGCTCATGGTTCCTGATCACAGACCTCTCCGAGCTGACTCCGGGCAGAACTGCTTTGGCCCCTCCGGAATAGCCGGCATAGTAGTGATACTCGATGTTCCCCGTGGCGATGATCAGATCGGAGGAGGCCACAGTCTCATTTATCTCCACAGGAGTTGTCCGACTGGTCTCACCCAGATAGATGCATTTTCCAGGATCATGCTGCATATGAGGCAGATTGATAGAGCCCTGGAGGAGCCGATTCACCTCATCATCGGTCATCCTCCGGTGCGTTCCCAGGCCAAAGACAACCTTGAAGCTGGCGATATCCAGTGCCTTGAGCCTGCGGATGAGAGGGGGCAGGAGCAGGTGAGTGGGAGAAGGCCGGGTGATGTCGCTGGCCAGGATGGTGGCAGACCGGCAGCCGGCAAAGTCGTCCAGACTGCATCCCATAGAGCCCTCCAGAGATCTATCAATCTCGCCCTCCGGTGCGCCAGCAAGCTCCTGCTCGGCAACAACCTCGGCTCCTTCCTCCAGCATAAGCTGCAAAAAGCCCTGGCCGAATCCCAGATTGAGGCATCTTCGATCGACCATAATTGATCAAGCCTTCCAGACCACTGCCCGGCTGAG
>CALMJN010000191.1 GCA_937864385.1 uncultured Methanosarcinales archaeon
CCGCCTTCTCTACCGCCGGGGCGACCCCCTCTCCGAAGTACTCCCTGGGAATTCCTATCTTCATCCCTGCCACGCCCTCATCCAGCCCCTCCAGATAGCTCTGGGCTGGCCTGGGGGCGGAGGTGGAATCCCTTTTATCATGACCGGATATGACCTCTAAGAGCAGAGCGGTGTCCTGCACCGTATGGGTCAGTGGCCCTATCTGCTCCAGAGAGTTGGCATAGGCCACCAGGCCGTAGCGGGAGACCAGGCCGTAGGTAGGTTTGAGCCCCACTATGCCGCAGAAGGAGGCCGGGCAGCGCACCGATCCACCGGTGTCCGAGCCGAGAGAGCATGGCGCTTCGCCGCCGGCAACAACGGCAGCGCTTCCCCCGCTGGAGCCGCCGGGCACAGCATCGATGTCCCAGGGATTCCTGGTCGGCCCAAAGCAGCTGGTCTCGGTGGATGTGCCCATGGCAAACTCATCCATATTGGTCTTGCCCATGATGATAGCCCCTTCCGCTTTCAGCCGTTCGATGACATGGGCATCGTAGGGGGGAATATAGCCGCGCAGGATATTGGAGCTGCAGTTGGTCTCAATGCCTCTGGTAGAGATGCATTCCTTGATGGCTATGGGCAGGCCGGAGAGAAGGCCCTGGCCGGGACTCTTGTCGAACTGTCTGGCCTCTTCCAGTGCACTCTCTCTGGCCAGGGTGGTAAAGCCGTTTAGCCGACTTTTCTCGATTTTCTCATACAGCCGGCAGAGGTATTCCTCTGCCGAGCCATCCCGCAGCCGCTCTATCAAGTCTTTGAGCATGGTCACACGATCCTGGGGCTCTTGAAGTAGCCATTTTCCCGGCGAGGGGCATTCTTTAGAGCCTGCTCTATGGAGAGAGACGGAGATGCTGCGTCATCTCTGAAGATATTGGCCAGATCCACCACCCGGTAGGTTGTCTCCACGCCCTCGGTATCCACCTCATCCAGCTGATGGAAGTATTCTAAAATGGAGTTAAAATGCTCCACCAGCTCGTCCTTTTCCCTGTCATCGATCTCAATGCTGGCAAGCCAGCCGATGTGCTCAACATCTTCCCTGGTGATCATGTCATCCCACTCGTTAATTCCTCAGCATCGGCTCATTCGGGTACATCTTTCCCGACAGCCCGAGCCTTCCAAGCCATCTCTACTCGCAGTCTGCTGCGGGAAGATCACCTTATCTGATATAAAGGCTCTTTTATGGCTTTTTCATAAGCAGATCATATCCGGCGCAGCCATTTTAGCCGGAGGCGTCTTCTAAGAGGGCTCGTCCCTGCATCTTTCTTCCATCCCTTTCCTGGAGCCGACAGAGGAATGGGGCAATGGAAATGCGGGGCCGGACGCCAAAAGACTTAAGAATTCTCATGAGAGAATACGCCGGAACATCCGGGAGGGCAATGATGATTGCCGAATACCGGATTAGTTTGACAAGGTGTGTCATGAGAGAGATAGATGCCATTGTAATTGGCTCAGGAATCAGCGGCCTGCTGTCCGCCCTGGCTTTATCCCGGGAGGGCAAAAAGGTGGTCATCCTGGAGAGGGAGAGCTACATAGGCGGAGTCTGCCGATCCTATGACGTAAACGGCTACCGGGTAGACACTGGACCGCATGCCATCACCAGGCTGGAAAACGGGCCGCTCAAACAATTAATGGATAAGTATTTTGACATAGCTCCGCAATTTATTCCATTTGGAAAATACTATGTCCGCATAGGTGGCGAGGTCAAGCCCTTCCCCTGGAGCATCAATGCCTGGCTGACCTTCGGATTGATCCCCAAGAAAGATCGGCTTCTCTTGGTGAAAGCCCTTTTCAATACCCTTTATCTGGCAAAATCGGGCAAAGACATCTCCAAAATCACCCTATCCGAGGTCCTGCCGGATAGGATCTCCCTGACCACCAGGAGATTTTTGGATTGGCTGTGCTACTTTTTAGTAGGCGCATCCATCGAGAATGCTCCCATCTCCCGATTCGTTGACAATAAAACCCATCATCCCCGCTCCATTCCCTCCGTGGGGAAGATCTATGACCTGTTTATAACTGAGGGGGCCACAGACCAGGGCTATCCCAAGGGAGGCCTTCAGGCCATAGTTGACGCCATACTGGCCTCATTCCCCAGTGAATCGGTGGAGATCAGAACTGATGAAAAGGTGGAGAAGATCGAATGCGGAGAAAGCGTTTCTGGGGTGATAACCTCGGAGAACAGCTATGACTGCCGGGCAGTGGTCTACTCCGGATTTTCTTCCGATCTGCCCCGTCTCATCCCCGATCTGCCTTCATCCTATACCAGAAACCTGGCCACCATAAAAAGGGTCAACTCCATGACCGTCTGGCTCGGCCTTACCAAGAAGATCTTCACCAATCAAGGGGCTGAGATGTGGGTTGACGCCGATCCTTATGCCTGGATGGTGCCCACCAGCAACTACGATCCTGACCTGGCACCGAAAGGAAATCAACTGGTCGGCTTTGCCTTCACCCCCCTTCCGGAAAACTACAGCTCCTCCGCCATAAAGAAGAAGGCCTTGGGGACGATCGTGGACAATATTCCCGAGATCGAAAAGCACATCGATATGATCCATTATCAGGAACTCATCCCGGAGAAGGCCTCCTGGGGCATAAACTACGGCTTTGGCGATGTGAGAACGCCCGTTGAAAATCTTTACTGCGTGGGGACGGACACGACCAAGAGGAGCGCCGGGGTCAACCGGGCGGCATATTCGGTGTTGAACCTTCTGGATGTAATGAAGTCGGACGGATATTTGTAAGGGCGGGTTAGCCCTTCAGTTCTCTGGATGAAGCTAAACCGATTCTGTAGATGTGATTGTTCTCAAAAGAGATCTCCTTGGTTCAGCCATAGTTCAGCCATAGCATTGACCAAAGAGCCTGTGGAATGGAATAGGAGGGAGGTGAGAGCCGATCTGACCGAATACAGAATGGCAGGAGGGAAGATGGCACTCTATCGACTCTCACCATACCCCTCTAGGCCGGGAATGAAATAAACAGCTTTTCATTATGTGAGGGCTACATAACCTTGAGGCGAACGCAAAGCAGGTTATGCCGCATCTATCGATCTAAATTGCGAAAAACGGCAATCAATCCATATGAAATGGCATTTGGAACCATTTCCACCATCCCAATCAAAAAAAGAACTTTCCCAGACGAATTAGTGCTTGCGGCTTTTGGCCTTTGGTTCGGCTCTCTTTTTATATATCGTTCCATTGCCTCTCAACCAGGATATCGGCAAATGACTTAAATCCCATTGAGAATGCATGAGCAAAGCAAAAGCGTCACAAGCCGTGCCTGATGGATCAGATTGCTGACGGCGGAGAGCTAAAGCGCGCCAGGCTGGAGCGGGAGGCAGGCGATAGCCATAGACCATCCGGGCGAGGGCACAATAATCACGAAAATAGTCAGGAAAAAGGATCTAAAAACAGAAAACGAGATGAGGTGAAGACCATAACCAGAGTGATAGAGCTGGAGGGCATCCAGAAAAACTATCGCATAGGGGAGAGCGAATTTGCTGTTCTTAAGGGGATAGACCTGGATATAGAGGCAGGGGAGTTCATAGCTCTTATGGGACCCTCCGGCAGCGGCAAATCCACCCTCATGAACATCGTGGGATGTCTGGACCGGCCCTCCGGCGGGCGATTCATCCTTTTGGGACAGGACATCAGCCAGACCTCGGATGAGGAGCTGGCTCGGATCAGAAGAGAGGAGCTGGGATTTATCTTCCAGACCTTCAATCTCATCGGACGCATCAGCGTTCTGAAGAATGTAGAGGTGCCCATGATGCTCAGCGGCGTGGCCCGCGAGAGGCGACGGTCCCGGGCGCTTGAACTGCTGGAGTCTGTAGGAATCTCCCATCGCTCCGATTTCAGCCCCAGCAATATCTCCGGCGGAGAGCGGCAGAGGGTGGCCATTGCCAGGGCTCTGGCCAATGATCCCAAGATCATAATCGCCGACGAGCCCACCGGCAATCTGGACCTCAAGAACAGCGAGGAGGTCATGAAGATCCTGAGCAGCTTGAACCGGGACGGCAGAACCATCATCATGGTCACCCATAATCCGGAGATAACGACAAATTGCAGTCGGGTCATACGTCTGCGAGACGGACGAATCATGGAGAGCGCATCATGAAAAAGGCAGCTATAATTCTTATATTGGCCCTGCTGGCGGCAGGACTGGTATCATCATATGAGTACCGCATGCCAGTGAACATAGAGGCCAGGACTAATCCGGCGGTGCTTTTGCCGGGAGACGAGGCCACCCTGGCTATTGACCTCGCCAACGGGGCCGCCTCCTATGGGACCGGCAGGGACGCCGGGGCGGGAAGCTCTTCCTATGGCACCCTTCTCTCCACGCCGCTCAATAAGACCGTTTTAATGAGCACAGATGACCTGAAGGTGTTGACCGAGGACAGCAGCGACCTGGGAATGATAGGACCTAATGACAAGATCACAGTTTACTACAAGGTCCGCGCTTCGGATAACATCAGCAGTGGAACTCATCTACTTGACTTCAGTGTCAGCGGCGGATATGACATGATCACCATCAAACGCAATATCCTGATCAAGGTGGATGATGCCGCAGTGAGCCTGGCCCGGGCGGAGACGGATGCCTCAACCTTCAATCTTAATGTGGCCAATCCCAGAGAGAATACCCTCAATGCGGTCACCATTGTTCCCTCCGCGGATGGGGTGATCTTCTCGCCGGATGAGTATTACATAGGAACCATGGATCCGGACGAGGTCTTCACCATCTCCTTTGGCATAGTCCCGGCGGACGATAAGGATGGGCTCAAGGATCCGGTCAACCTCAGCTTCGTGGCCAAGTTCAAGAACGGCGACAACTGGCATACCTCACAGCCTTACTTCACCATGTACGTTCCGCCCAGGCCGGAGGGTTCTCAGAGCAGCTATCTTCTGCCCATCCTGGCAGTGGCGGCTGTCGCCCTCGCAGCAGCCGGATATCTCTACCGCAGGAGAAAGATGAACGGCAAGAATGGCGGCATGAGCCAGTCCAAGAAAGAGAACCGGGCGCTTTAGGGACGGTGGCAGATGAATCTACCCGACCTCCTGGAGTATATTGCCGTCGGCTTCAAGGCTGACCGCTTCAAGACGCTGATGTCTTCTCTCGGCATCATCATAGGGGTCATGGCCATAGTGGTCATGCTGTCTGTTGGGGAGGGGCTTTATTCCGGCGTATCCTCCCAGTTTTCCAGCCTGGATCTGGATATGATTCGGGTCATGCCGGGAAGCGCTCATTTCGGCGGTCCGGGAAGCGACCAGGCCAACAGGAATCCGGCTGAGCCGGCCAAGTTCACGGATAAGGATACCAAGGTCCTGGAGAATGTGGTGGGGGTGAAAAATGTCGCACCCAGGAGCGGGGCCAGTGTAGTGGTGGCATTCAGAAACACCAACTCCTCGGCCAGCCTGGTGGGAGTGGACCCGGACAAGGAGGAGGATCTCTCGGAGGAGGTGGCCCAGGTCGTTTTGGGCCAGGCACGGCCATTCACCGGCCCGGCTTTCGTGGTGAACGAGAACTACATCACCCGCTACGAACCGCTGCGCAACCACGCCGGTCAGATTGTTGGCAGCCTGTATGTAGGCGTACGCCAGGCATCTTTTTTCCGTCTGCTAGGAGATTTCAGCCAGCACATCACGTT
>CALMJN010000192.1 GCA_937864385.1 uncultured Methanosarcinales archaeon
TCCTCTTTGCCCTCTGAATTCGCGGCCGCCGTCAGTGCCTCAAGAGCGGCCACAATCAGCTTATGCTCATCGAACATACGAATTAATTCTGCCTTCAACCGGTCAGTCATCTCGACGGCAGCCTTCGTCTCGGGCAAAGTTTTTCCTTCCGCCAGAGCAGGCAGCAATCCCAGGGGCGGCAAAGCGTATTCTTCCTCCTTCAAGAAATGAGGGTGAAGCACCCTGGCCACTTCCTTGGCAGCTTCACCAGTGGCCCCACCGGCCTTTTTAGCCCTATCAAGCTGGGCATGAAGCTCTTCGTGCTCAGCTTTTAGTGACTGGGGTGTATTAAGTTGCATAATTTTCCATTTCCTGAAGCTCACAACATCTTCGTAGCCTCTTTGGGCCGGGGCGTCTTTACCACCAGCACCCGAAATAGCGCATCGCTCTCATTGATCCAGCGGTGAGGAATTTTGGCCGGGCTCTCCACCAGGCTGTCTGCGCCTACGCTGGCCCTCTCCTCTCCGATCTCCACCACTCCCCGCCCCTCCAGGACATAGAAGACCACATCCACCGGAGTGATGTGCTTTTTCAGTGACTCGTCCGGCTGCAGGGTTATATGCACCACCTGGGCGCTCTCGGTGTCGCTGATCGCTCTGGCGTCGACGTTGTGGGGATTGGGCTTGCTGGATACGGATTTAACTTCAGTTATCTTCATCTCTTTATCGTCTCCTCTTCTGCTCTATCCATGCATCAATTGCCCTGCCTCTACGGGCAGAAGCTTTGCCTTAATAGTCAATTGACGATCAAAGTATAAAGAGGCAGAAGTATCTCCGGATATACCGACCACTAAAAACTCCTGCCGGACTGCCGTTACCGCCGGGGGAAGTGACAGCCACTGCATCAGCCCGCCCGGCACATCCGGGAATGAGGGCGTGGCCAGCCGCCCCGGATGCTCCCGCTCTACTCTGCCCGCAGTGCTTCGATTGGGTCGAGCTTGGCCGCCCGGTTGGCCGGATAGACCCCGGCGATGGTGGTGGTGACCACCCCGAAGAGCATTCCCAGTAGGATGGATTGAGAGGTTATAGCCGACGGGAGAGAGGCCAGAGAGCCGATGAGATAGGATACCGCCACACCGAGCAAGATGCCTATGAGGCTGGAGACTGCACCCAGCACTCCCGCCTCCAAGAGGTACTGCATGCGAATATCCCTGGTTGTGGCCCCAAGCGCCTTCATCACTCCGATCTCTTTTATTCTCTCTTTGACCGTAAGCATCATCACATTGGCTATGCCGATTCCTCCCACCAGAAGGGAGATGGCGCCGATTCCGGCCAGGGCGTATTTGATCATGGACAGGACGCTCATCAGCGAGGCCAGCATATCCCGGGCGGTGGTGGCATCATAGGCCTCGTCCTTGTGATACCTCTGCAGGTCGGTTTTCATCTTCTCGATGATGCCCTCCACCTGCTCCGGATCATATACCTTCACCTGGAAGTAGCCGTAGTAGTAATTCTCCTCGCCCTTCAGCTCTTCCATGGCCTTGTGGGTGACATACATCTGCTGGTTTTCATCCATTCCCGGTCCTCCGAATGATGTCTGCTCCGCCTCCTCGAGGACGCCCACCACCTTGAAGTCCATGT
>CALMJN010000193.1 GCA_937864385.1 uncultured Methanosarcinales archaeon
AGACAAACGAGAACAACAATGAGATGTGGAAAAGGAAGGTATCGGGCGCGGAGGCAGGCACGCCTGCCGGAGGCATGGAAGGCCTCGTCGACCTCGTCGTCACCGAAGTCCGATTTGATCCCAGCCAACCTCAGTCGCCGGATAAGCTGACCTTTATCATGGGCATTAAAAACCTGGGGGGAGAGAAAGCAGAGGGATTCAATGCCGGATTCTACCTTTCCCATGATAGGGATATCACCGCCGACGACATCTACATCGGCTACGGGGTCATAGATCTCGAGCCGGGCGAGTCCAAGAGCGGCCCGATTCCAGGCAGCCTTCCCGGCGACCTGGCTCCCGGTCTCTATTATATAGGTGTGATCGCCGATCCTCTGGAAAAGCTGGCCGAGTCAGACGAGACGAACAACGCCATGGCCACCGATGAGCCGGTCTTCGTTCCGACATCCTTCCGCCGGATTTCCGGCCAGCCTCTGGGCTCGAATGTGCCCGGCTCGCAGTCTGAGACGGTCTATCTGCAGCCGGGCGAGATCCATACCTATCAGATGCCTCCCGCCGCCTTTGCCGACGGAAAGAGCTTTGCGGAGCAGGGCATTGTCTCTCTGACCCAGTCCGATTACAGAAACTTTGTCAAATGGGGCCCCACGGATGTGCTTAGCGGGGACGGAGAGGAGACTCTGGGCACCGGCAATTCCATCACTCTGACCGCCAAAAAGGAGGGATCTGCCACTGTCAGCATGACTGTTTTCTGGGAGGCTAAGTGGCAGGATGGCAGGGTCACTCAGGGCTATCAGGATTTCACCTGGAATGTGATGGTGGGCCGGGACTATTCGGATGGCAGCCTGGATAAGGTCAAGCCCTCATCGAGCAACACTCCTGTCAAGAAGGGCTCAATTGTCAGCGGCAAGATCAGGGGCAGGGTCATCTACCGGCCTACCGGAGAGCCGGTGGCAGGAGCCTTCATCCACAGCATCGACTTCGAGGACGAGTCAAAGGGAGGATATCCGGTAGGATCGGCGGGAAAGATGCTGAAGACCGCCTCCGACGGCTCGTTTGAGATAGACATAGCAAAATCGATGCCCTACGGCCTGGAGCCGGGCAGATTCTGGATAAGGATAATCAAGCCCTATGAGGGATACTTAACCAGCAAGGTCTGGGATACCACCTGCCTGGATTTGTGGGTGGTGCAAAGCCCGCGGAAGACATTCTCTCTGGATAAGGACTTTCTTCAGGCCGGGACGAAAGATGTGGGTGTGATAGAGATGGACCAGGCCTTCCGGGCGGTGCCGGGGATGGAGTGTCCAGTAGATCCTGAGACGGGCGGGCCGATAGAAGATGCCCATCATGTACGGGGTTTGCGATAGAGAGGGAAATAATCTTCGGAGAGGGTTGTTTCTTCATCGTAGCCAACAGCTTGGCACACCTTTCCATAAATTTCGGGATCAGTTATGTGCCGCCATGTCGAGAAGGGATGTTCACGGTCTGAGAAACCCCGTTTGAACTCATAAACTGTATCTCTCCGTCCTCCCACCCCCCCTCCGAGATGAAGGACTCGCGCTCCTCTGCCGGTCGCCCAGAGGCGTACCGTATCGAGAATCAGCCGCATCGGCCCCGGCGGCATGGGCGGCGGTATGGGCGGCATGGGCGGCATGGGCGGCATGGATTATTAATCCAGACTCACCCGCTAAAGCAAAAGCCCCCGCGCCACATGGCGTGGGGGCTTTTTAATTCTTCTGCGCCAGGAGGTTAAGTTATCGTAGGGGCTCAAAATCTTGAGCCCCTACGAAATGGCTTGAATTTACATAGAACAGCAGCAATAAGGTCGAAACCCACCCTTTTTTGAAATTATCCATTCATATACCCCCACTGCACCAGGCGCTGGTAGGCATATTGGGCCTGGTCGCCTTCTTTTACCTGATGGAGATATCGGTAATAATCGTCGGCTGATTTTTTTTTGTTGTCCATGCCTTCGTAAGCATACCCTCTGTAGAAAATAGTGTTCGGATTACCGGGAAGTTT
>CALMJN010000194.1 GCA_937864385.1 uncultured Methanosarcinales archaeon
GAGTAGATTAAAGGCCAGATCATTGTCTCTTGAAGAGAGAACGCTGATGCCGTTTCTATTGGCTGCGGCCTGGTTTTCTATAAGAGTGTTCTGGGGAGAATGGGATAGCTGGATGCCGCTTTCATCGTTTTCTACCATCTGATTTCCCAATAAGGTATTTCGGGAGGAGTTATCCAGGAATATTCCTTGCCGGTTATGGAGGAGATAATTATTCTCGATCATGGAGTCTGTGGTGTTGAAGAAAGATATGCCTTGAGAGCCAGCGCTGATGTTCTGGTCCCGAATGGAGATATTCTTGCAGTTGAAGCAGAAGATTGTGCCTGCGGCAGAGCTGCCATCTATAACCTTATCACTCTCATTGACCAGGAAGTATGCTGCCCGCCCATTGATCCTGTTTGAGATATCGATATCATTTTCCCGGTCTGCAGCAAGGCCATAGCGACATCCCTCCATCAGATTATCCTTGAGGATGTTCTGACCCGAGCCCTGAAGATATAGGCCATAAAGGGCGCTGCCAAGAGCACGGTTGCCCAGGAGCATATTCCTCTCCGAGAAGCTCAGGCTATAGCCGAACCGGTTTTCAATTGCAGTATTGTTCTCCAGGATATTATTCTCACAGCCGAATAAGGACAGCCCATAGATATTTCCTGCCAGCCTGTTTCCAATTACCCTGGAGCCGGTGGTATTGCGAAGGTATATTCCCTGATAATTCTCCCTGAGGTCAAGATTCTCAATGGTCAGATTGGAGCAATAAAGACCATATACCGATCCTGCCCCGCTGGCAGAGTCCAGGGCGATATCGGAGGCGTTGAAAAGATAATACAAGGGCCTCTCATTAAGCAGATTGTCTGAGGAGATGTTGTTCTCGAAGTCCTGATATCCGCTGCCGTTGACATTGAAGTTGCAGCCGGAATTGTCGATCCGGTTATCCCGGAGAGTATTTCCTCCTGAGAAGTCAAGAAGAGTCCCTGCACCATTTTCTAAGAGCAGATTTGATTGCAGAGAATTTTGCCGGGAGTAATTGAGACGGATACCCGAACCGAGATTGCTGGCCATGCTATTAAAGGAAATATCGTTGCCTGATGAATCGGCCAGGACAAGGCCGTTCTCCTCATTATTGCTGATATTGTTTCTTTGGATTGAATTATTCTTTGAAGCTATTATCTCCAGGCCATCCTGTTCATTGGACAGGATGCTATTGCCCTCCAGATGACTGTCATTGCAGGAGTGCAGGCTCATTCCCACCATGTTGTCGGTCAGCCTTGATCCTTCTACTCTGATGCCGGTGCTGTTATCCAGGAGGATGCCATAGGCATTATTGGTGAGGCTCTGCGATCTGATGGTGGTATTGGTGCAGTTCAGGCAGTAGATCACTGTCGCATTTGATGACTGCTCTATTACCCTGTTGGATTCATTTACCAGATAATATACGGAGCCGTTCTCTTCCATAGAAGCGCTTTTGACTATATTGGAGACATCGATATCGTTATAGCCCCGAGAATAAAAATTATATCTGTTATATGCCATAAGATTTCTTCTCATCACTGCCTGGCTGGAATTTCCCAGGAAAATCCCCCAGGAATTTCTCTCTGCTATGTTCTGCTCCAGCAAATTCCGGCTGGAGTTCGTGACCCTTATTCCAGTTCTGGAGTTGTCTCGAGCGTCATTGGCATTCAGGCTATTGTTATGGGACCGGTCCATGGCTATTCCATCAAGTCCGTTGGCATTTGCCTCATTTCTGCTTAAATTGTTGGAATGGGATAGAAAGAAATACAGACCGCTCTTTTGATTTTCATCGGCTTCATTGTCCTTGAGGAGGTTATCCTCTGATTGCTTTAGATATATCCCTAGCCAGCATTCTGAAGCTCTATTTTCATTTATCTCATTTCGGCTTGAATTCACAATATCTATGCCCACAAACTCGCTTCTGTCGGCGTTGTTTTGATAGAGAAGGTTGCCGGAGGAGCCGTTCAAATGGACTCCTATGCCGTTTCCACCCAGGTCATTTTTCCGGGCTGTGTTTGCATCGCTGTTGTCGGCCATTACCAGGCCAGCATAGTTGACTTTAGCCAGGTTTGAGGCTATGAAATTGCCCCTGGATCTTTCCAGCACTATACCATAGGAATTGTCGATGGCTTTATTGGCCTTGAGGATATTGCCCTCTGAGCTATTCAGGAACAGGGCATTTTCAGTGCTTTTAATATCATTGGCCTGGATGAGATTGCTGGAAGAGCCATCCAGGAAGATGCCATTCCAGCAGTATTTTATGCTGTTGCCGCTTATATTGGATCCGGTGGTGTTCTTCAAGTACACCGCTCTACTGCTATTGGAAAATGACAGGCCCCTGATGGTTATATTGCGGCAGTCTATGCAATAAACCGCACCGGCCTTTGAGCTGCCGTCCAGGGTGATCTCCGACTGGCCCACCAGGTAATAGATCCTCTTGCCATCTGCGGTATTGCTGCGGTCCACAGAGTTGGGATGTTTAAATCCAATATCTCCGAAATTATATGTATTTTCAGATAGAGTACTTTGAGATATATTATTGCCTTCAGATGAAGAAAGATAGAGGCCGTAGTAGTTTTTCCTGGCGTTGTTGTCGATCAGAATATTATGGCTGGACCCGGCCAGGAGAACGCCCCATCCGTTTTTCTCCAGACGGTTGTCCGCCAGGGTATTGCCTCTGGAGTTATTGAAAAGCAATATCCCGTGATCGATGTTGTCTGATGCCCGATTCCCCTTGACCGAATTATTCATGGAATTGTCCATATAGATGCCATCGTAGTTGCCTTGCAGCTGGTTTTCCTGGATCAGATTGTCGTACGAGCTTCCCAGGGCCAGCCCTTCAAGACGGTTGTAAAGTATCCTGTTAAAGGACAAAGTGCACTGAGATGATCCTGCCAAAACCAGGCCGTTGCTATTTTTGGAGATTGTGTTCTCCTTGACTGTGCAGCGCCGACAATCCTGGACGGCCATTCCCAGCTCATTAAGGCTGGCATTGTTTGAGTATGCCTCAATGGACTGGGAGTCTGTGATCAAGAGGGCATACTGATTTTTATACAATTGGTTTTCTTTAAGGCTCATATTCACGGAATCGGTTACTTTGATCCCCTGCATCAGATTGGACAGGGCCAGGTTACCGGTGACTTCTTCATCGGATCATCCTCGCGTTGCGACGGTCAGCGCCCTCGCCCCCGGACCAGGCCGCGGCCGCTGCGTGCGGCCTCATCGTCGTGTCGCAGCACGATGCGGGACGCATCCACGTCCACCACCATCCCGTCGCGGGCGGCGACGATGGCCACCCCCGAATCCCGGGCCACCACACCTTCGATGCCGGTACCCACGAGAGGTGCCTGGTTGATCAGCAGCGGCACCGCCTGGCGCTGCATGTTGGACCCCATGAGGGCCCGGTTGGCGTCGTCGTTCTCGAGGAACGGGATGAGGGAGGCCGCCACGCTCACGAGCTGGTTGGCGCTGACGTCCATCAGCGTCACCTCGGCGCGGGGCACGAGGGCGAACTCGCCCTTCTTGCGGGCGTCCACGATGTCGTGGACGATGTGGCGGTTCGCGTCGATCTCGACGTTGGCCTGGGCGATGATGTGCTTCTCCTCGTCCCACGCGGAGAGGTAGAAGACATGGGGCTCGGCGGCGGGGGGGCGGAGCTTCTTGCCCTTGCCCCGGCGGGGGCCTCGGTGCGCGGATCGCGGGCGCGAGCGATCAAGTCGGACGTGATGGCCGCTCTCGGGGAGAACGACGAAAA
>CALMJN010000195.1 GCA_937864385.1 uncultured Methanosarcinales archaeon
CGTTCAGCCGCGACTGCTCAAGTCAGAGAGAATGCGGTCTTTTGCCGAGATCGACCTCAGGATCTCCGCGGGCCTGGCCATGCGGGAAGCCGACCGCTGTTTCAACTGCGGCATCTGCAATAAATGCGACTGAGAGTGCTAAAAAGCAGCCAGGTTTCGAGAGCCTCAGTACTGTGGCTGGACTCCTTGCGATAGCTTTCCTTTTGCTATTAGGCAGCAACCGAATAGAAGATGACTTAATTGATTTGTCTGAAGAACTCGAAAAAGATTAAAAAATGCTGGTGGCTTACTTCCTCGCCGCCATCTCCAGCACCCGCACCGCCACTGCTCCCGCCTCCAGGATCTCCAGGTTCTTGGGGATGAGCCGGGGCTTCTTGGCGAATGTCACCCGGAAGGCGTCGCCGTAAGCCTCACGGGGCAGGCCCAGGTTACCAGCCTGCATCAGCGCCCCGAACATGGCCGTGTTAGCCGCCTGGATGGCCCCATGCTCCGTGGCGATCTCCGTGGCCGGGACGGATATGACCTTGACCCCCTCCGGGCCCTGGAACTGCCCGGCCATGGAGTCGTAGAGTATCACTCCTCCCTTCCTGACCATGGGGGCAAACTTCTCCAGGGATGGCCGGTTGAATGCCACCAGAACATCAGGGTGATCGACCACCGGCGAGCCGATGGGCTGGCCGGATATTGTCACAGAGCAATTGGAGGTCCCGCCCCTCTGCTCCGGCCCGTAGTCCGGATAGTAGGAGACGAACCTGCCGCAGCCGAAGCCCGCCTGGGCCAGGGCCAGGCCCATGCTCAGGACGCCCTGACCTCCGAATCCGGCGATCTTGACTCCTTTGGCCGGGAAATCCGGATCCTTCAGGAGCTCAATACAAACCTCTCCCTGGCAGCCGAAGATCCTGTCCAGGGATTCCCTGGCGTAGTCGCTCTCCGGCCTGATGATGGGCAGGGCCTCGGCGGAGCTGTCCCTGAACTTCTTCAGAGGATACTCCTTCTCCATCTGCTCATTGAGGAACTTGGTGATGCCCTGCACATTCATGCGCAGTATGGTGGGGCAGGGAGAGAGCAGCTCCACAAAGGCATAGCCTTTCTTGTCTTTCTGAATCTCCAGAGCCTTTCTGACCGCCCGGCGGGCCTTCCTGATGTGCTCGATATCTGAAAGCGATACCCGCTCGATATAGACCGGTGCCTTCAGCGTGTCCAGGATCTCGGAGATGTGCAGGGGATACCCCTGCTCCTGCGGATCACGGCCGGCTGGGGTGGTGGATGTGACCTCACCGATCAATGTGGTGGGCGCCATCTGCCCGCCGGTCATGCCGTAGACGCTGTTGTTGATGAAGAAGACTGCCATCTTCTCTCCCCGGTTGGCGGCCTGAATGGTCTCATTGAGGCCGATGGATCCCAGATCCCCGTCTCCCTGATAGGATATGACGATGGCATCGTCCTCCGCCCGGGATATGCCTGTCCCAATGGCCGGAGCCCGGCCGTGGGCCGCCTGCACATGCCCGCAGTCCAGATAGTAGTAGGCGAAAACGGCGCAGCCCACCGGGCTGATGACCACACAGCGGTCCTGTATTCCCAGGTCGGCCATGGCCTCCCCGATTAGCTTGTGCAATATGCCGTGCCCGCAGCCTGGGCAATAGTGGGTGGCAGTGGGCGCTGCTCCTCCTTTCCGGGGAAACTCTGCATATAGCCCCGGATGCCCGCCCAGAACCCTCTCTCTAGCCGCCATTCTAAGCCACCTCCCTGATCTTTTTCATAACTGCGTCCAGCTCAATCAAACGCCCTCCATAGCGGCAGACCAGCTCCACCGGACGGCAGCCGCTGGCCAGGCGTATGTCCTCTCTCATCTGGCCCTCGCTCATCTCCACGGAGATGAGCCTGGCCCCCCGCTCAGCTAAAGAGCGCAGCTCCTTTTCCGGGAAGGGCCAGAGGCTGATGGGCCGGAAGAGCCCGGCCTTTATTCCCTCCTTCCGGGCGGCATCCACTGCCGACCGGGCAATTCTGCTGCTGATGCCGTAGGAGACCAGGATCACATCGGCGTCCTCCAGCCGGTAGCCATCATATTCGGTCTCATTCTCCCGGATCCTGTCATACTTGGCCTGGAGCTTGAGGTTATGCGTTTCCAGCTCATCGAAGTTGAGCTGAATGGATGTGACCAGATTGCCCCTGGTCTCGGCTTTTCCGGCTACGGCCCAGGATGTGTCTATGCTGGGCACAGCCGCCTCCTCCGGGAACTTGAGCGGCTCGACCATATGACCTAAAACCCCATCGGCCAGGATGATAACAGGATTGCGATACTTGAAGGCCAGATCGAAGCCCTTCCTGGTTAAGTCGCACATCTCCTGAACGCTTGAAGGAGCCAGGACTATATTGCGATAGCATCCGTGGCCGCCTCCCTTGCAGGCCTGATTGTAATCCGACTGCTCCGGACCGATATTGCCCAATCCCGGCCCCGCCCGGCAGATATCCACTACCACGCAGGGCAGCTCTGCTCCGGCGATATAGCTTATGCCCTCCTGCTTGAGGCTCATGCCCGGGCCGGACGAGGCGGCCAAGACCCGGTGTCCGGCCGTGGCAGCACCGTAGACCATATTGATGGCCGCCTCCTCCGACTCCGCCTGGACGAACTTGCGGCTGACCAGAGGAAAGAACTTGGATGCCTGCTGCAGTATCTCGCTGGCCGGGGTGATGGGATAGCCGAAGAAGCAGTCGCATCCGGCATATAGCGCTCCCACGATCACGGCGCTGTTCCCGTCTAAAAGTTGAGAAGCCATCTCTAGTTCCCCTCTGCCTTATCCTTCTGAGGGATATGCACCTCAATGGCCAGAGGCTCGGGACAGGTATAGTAGCAGGCCCCGCAGCCTATGCAGCCGTCTCCAGAGTACTCAACATAGCGATAACCCCGGGAGTTGATCTCCTGCCCCATCTTCAGCACATTGGCCGGGCAGGCCTCAATGCATCTCTCGCAGGCCTTGCACTCCAGGGTGTTGATCACCGGATAGGGCTTGTCCTTGTCCCTGATCTCCACCCTCCGGATCTTGCCGCTGATGGTCTTGGGCAGCTCGGGCACGAACTCGATGATCCTGGGATACTTATAAGGGGCAGTGACCTTCTTGACGTGGTCCTGCAGCTCCTTCTTCAGCTCCTCGGATGGGTTATGCCCCGGCGTCAAGACCACAGTGGCTTTGACCACCTGTCCCCGGATGGCATCGGGAACTCCGGTTATGGCCACCTCCATCACCGCCGGATGGGTCATCAGGGCCGACTCCACCTCAAAGGGCCCCACCCGGTATCCGGAGCTCTTGATCATGTCGTCTGTTCTTCCCACGAACCAGAAGTATCCATCCTCATCCCGCCAGGCGGTGTCTCCGGTATGATAGTAGTCGTCATGCCAGGTATTCCTGGTTTTATCCGGATCGGAATGGTAATCGGTGAAAAGTCCCACCGGCTTGCCCTTGTCCGTCCGGATCACCACCTCGCCCTCTTCTCCCACCTCGCAGATCTTGTCGTTCTTGTCCACCAGGACGATGTCAAAGCCCGGGGCGGGCTTGCCCATGGACCCCGGCTTGGGCTCCATCCAGGGGTAGTTGGCAATGCAGACCACCGTCTCGGTCTGGCCGAATCCCTCCATCAGCCGCAGACCAGTAGCCTGGAGCAGGCTCTCGTACACGGAGGGATTGAGCGGTTCTCCCGCCGTGACCAGGTATTTGACCTGGGAGAAGTCGTACCGGGTCATATCGCTCTTGATCATGAAGCGGAAGATGGTGGGCGGGGCGCAGAAGGTGGTGACCTTGTAGCGGCTCATCTCGTC
Source organism: uncultured Methanosarcinales archaeon (assembly GCA_937864385.1). Classification (GTDB taxonomy): domain Archaea; phylum Halobacteriota; class Methanosarcinia; order Methanotrichales; family Methanotrichaceae; genus Methanothrix. The sequence goes on from CALMJN010000195.1 coordinate 3,815, forward strand.
CATCATCCGTCCGGCATCGAAACGGTCGTAGTCGTAGACGAAGACCGCCGATCCGGCGATCCACTGGCCGTAGATCTTGCCCCAGGCGCATTTGGCCCATCCCGTATCGGCCACGGTGTAGTGCAGCCCGTCGTCCTCCACATTCTGCCAGTACTTGGCGGTGAGGATATGGCCCAGAGGATAGAGTTGATCGTGCTTGACCATCTTGGGGTAGCCGGTGGTTCCGGAGGTGAAGTAGCCCAGCAGTATGTCCTCATTCTTGGTTGTCCCATCTCCGGCGGGCCGGACGAAGTCGGCAGAGGCCTTCTCCAGCTCGGCGTTGAAGTTGATCCAGCCTTCCCGCTTCTGCTCAGGGCTTCCCACCAGGGCTTTGACCAGAGGAATATTTCCTAGCTGAATGTGTGCGGCATCAAACTCGCCCGGCACACCGTTCTCTCCGATGCAGATGATCATCTTAAGATCAGCTTTCTTGATGCGATAGACGAAGTCCTTGGCCTTGAGCATATGAGTGGAGGGAATGGATATGGCACCGACCTTGTTCAAGCCCACCATGCAGACCCAGAACTCCCAGCGGCTCTTGAGGGTGAGCATGACCGTGTCTCCCTTCTTGAGGCCATATTTGGTGAACATATTGGCTGCCTTGTCGCTCAGGACCTTCAGCTCTCCAAAGGTGATGGTCTTCTCCTCACCATGATCATTGCACCAGACTAGAGCGCGCTTGTCCGGGCTTTCTGCGGCATAGGCATCCACTATATCATAAGCAAAATTGAAGTTCTCGGGCGGCAGGATCTTGAGGTTCTCCTTGAAATCCTCATAGGATTTATAGTCCACCCGGGATACGAATTTGGGCAATAATGATGACATCTTTCAGTCCTCTTCATCTATTACATGACCACAGCCAGCAGCTTCACCGGCCTGTCGTTCAATGCCTCCATATAATGATCATAAGACGAATCGAAGAATATGCAGTCGCCTTCATTGAGCACCACCTCATTCTTGTTGATGGTTATCTTGAGGGTGCCCTCCAGCACATACTCAAACTCCTGGCCTGGATGGCTGTAAGATGAAGGGCTGCCTTTCCTGGGATCGATGGTCACTATGAAGGGCTCCGCCTTCTTATGGGCGAACTTCCTGGCCAGGCTCTGATAATGGTATTGCTTTCTGCGCTCCACCTCCACCGCCTCTCCCTTTCGGGTGACGGTGAAGATGTTCATCTTGGACTCTTCGCCGGTGAGCAGCAGGCCGGTATCAACATTGAGCTTTCGCGCAATGCCAATGAGAATGCTTGCGGGAATATCCAGCTTGCCATCTTCATAACAATTGTATGTCTCCACAGGCACTTTGAGATGTTCTGCCATCTCCTCGGGGCTTACCCGATTAAGATCCCTTAGCTCACGCAGACGCGAGCCGATTTCATCAAGCCTCTCCTTCATGGTCATTCCTCGAAGCATCCCTTGCACCCGGCAATAGATGCGGTGCTCGCAATGCAGGATTGTGACTGCCTCATATGCATATTTTAATCTATCTCTGAAAACGGTCTTTTTGAATCATTTCCCTTCATTAGGTCTCATTAGGCGAAGTGT
>CALMJN010000196.1 GCA_937864385.1 uncultured Methanosarcinales archaeon
GGAGATTAAGAGGGTAATGACTGCCGTGGAACAGTCTGAAAAGGGCCGGTTGGAGCTGTTGGCAGCCAAGGTCACCGCAGTCAAGCCCGTGGGCATGGGAGACAGGGTCTGCGTGGACACGGCAAGCATGATGAGCTTCGGTGAGGGCATGCTCATAGGCTCCCAGGCCAAGGGATTCTTTTTAGTGCACAGCGAGTCCGAGGACAGCCCCTACGTGGCATCCCGCCCCTTCCGGGTCAACGCCGGAGCAGTCCATGCCTACATCCGGGTGGGAGAGAAGACCCGCTACCTCTCCGAGCTGAAGTCGGGAGACGAGGTGACCATCGTCAGCAAAGAGGGCCTGGCCAGGCCGGCCATCGTGGGCCGGGCCAAGATCGAGAAGAGGCCCATGATGCTCATCGAGGCCGAGGCATCCGGCCAGAGCATCAGCACACTTCTGCAAAACGCCGAGACAATAAAGCTGGTCTCCCCGGACGGCCAGCCCCGGGCGGTGACAGACCTGAAGGTGGGAGACGAGGTGCTGGTCCATCTGGAGGAGAGCGCCCGGCACTTCGGGATGAAGATCGAGGAGAGCATTGTGGAGAAGTGAGAGCGGGATGGCGGGGGCGGAGAGCGTGAGGCCTGAGAGGTGAGAGGATGAGGGGCAGATCCGCAGTGGTGGCGGTGCTGGGAGAAGGAGCAGAGAGGTTTCTCACCCAGGCAGAGCAGGCGGATATGATCGAGCTGCGCCTCGACCTAATTGTCTCATCTGATCCACTGGAGATGCTGAAGGCATTGCGCCAGGCTACGGCCAAGCCCATCATCGCCACCGCTCGCCATAAGAGCGAAGGGGGACTCTTCCAGGCAAGCGAGGCGGAGAGGAGAGATCTGCTGATCAAGGCCGCTTTTTATGCCGACTATGTGGACGTGGAGCTCCTGGCAGAGATCAGAGATGAGGTCATATCCAGGATAGGAAAGCCGGCCATAGTCTCCTATCATGACTTCGAGGCAATGCCGGATGATAGGAGGCTGGCCGGGATCTTCAGCCGGATGAAGCAGGCCGGGGCGGCCATAGCCAAGATCGCAGTGACGCCTCAGGAAAAGAAGGATAACTTGAGGATTCTGCATTTCCTCCTGGATGCAGATCTGCCTCTGTGCATGATCGCCATGGGCGATCTGGGAAGACACATGCGCGCTATAGCTCCTCTTTACGGCTCAGCCCTGACATATGCCTACGTCGCAGAAAGCACTGCTCCGGGGCAGATGAGCCTTTCTGAGCTCTGCCAGGCCATGAGGCTGCTCGGATAAATGACAGGCCGCTATAAAGCGACATTTTGCTTTCACCCTGGCTCATTATCCGTGACTGGGTACGGCGGCACAGCCACGCAGATTCAGCAGCTCCCTGGGCTCGCAGCGACGACAACTTTTATCTCTTCCTCAATGGATGCTAGCCGGCTGGTGATGGCAAATTGAGCGAGTCCAAAGAACTGGTTATAACCAAGGATGACTATATTGTATTTCTCTCCCAGCGCCTGCGCCTGAAGGGCTCATGCCAGCGTGAGATTGAAGATGTCAGCTTTCCCTTTCTCTTTGCTTCAGGAAGCGAGATGCTCAGAACCTATATTCTGGGGCAATCAGAGTTCACAGCCACCCTGCCGGACAGATACAAGCTGCCGGACCGGGGATTCATCTGGTATCTCTTCTCCCAGTCGGTAAAGGAGATCTCAGTTATGCCGGACCGGGTAATTATAAAGTATGAGCTGAAGGATGAGTACAGAAAGCCCTTCAAGCAGTTTTATCTGTAGACAAAAACCAGCTTCCTGTGAGCTTTCCCTGCCTGGCCAGCCCGCCCAGGCGGGCCTTCACTTCTCCTGATTTTAAAAAGAGGGCTATACTCTCCGAGCAAGAAAATGGAAATGAAATATAGCCCTCTCGGATAAAAAAGGCCGTCATTCCGCCATGCAAAATCTCTTTATCCCAATCCAGCTAACCAACGACGCCAGGCAGGGTGTTTGATGAGAGAGGTTTTGCTGGAATCCCGGGATGACAAACAGCATGTCTATCTGCCGGACAGATGCATCGGCTGTGGATCGTGCGTTGCCGTCTGCCCCAAGGGCGAACTGGTCATAGGCTCGGTGGGAGCCGTGGCCCGGGGGCTGATTGACAAGGACTTTATAGAAAAAAAAGCAAGCGGAGCCTGCGTATTATGTGCCATGTGCGCCCGGGTCTGCCCTACCGGAGCACTGGATTTGCGGACGGCGGGCAAGTCGGAGATGGACGAGTCTTACCTCAGCGTTGCTGTTCAGAAGACCTCCGTGGGCGACAATTGCGTTCACTGCGGGCTGTGCGCTGACGTCTGCCCCCAGTCCTGCATAGAGATACAGGATCGCCATCTGGCCGAGGACGGAAGCCTGAAGGTGGAGGGAAGGACGCTGATAGATCTGAACCGCTGCGTCCACTGCGGCTGGTGCGCTTCCGTCTGCCCGGTGGGAGCCATATCCTTCGGCAAACCCTTTGCCGGGGAGTTCTCCCGGGATGACAAGGTCTGCCAGGCCTGCCGGACCTGCGTTCATACCTGTCCCGCCAACGCCCTCTTCAATAAAGAGGCAGGGCCGGGAGAGATGGTGGAGAAGGTCACCCACAGAAAAGAGGCCTGCATCTACTGCGGAGCCTGCGCTCTCGCCTGTCCCGTAGCGGCTATAAAGGTGACCAAGACGGCAATAGTCCCGGAGATGAAGGGCAAGAAAGCCCTGGAGAAGAAGCTCTCCCTTCCCGCTCCCCGGCCAACGCTGACCTCGGTCCTGATGACAGACGAGGAGGCCTGTCTGGGATGCGGCAACTGTGTCATAGCCTGCCCGGTAAATGCTCACTTCGATCCCTACCTCGCCGCCGGCCACCTCAACGAGCTGGAGGAAAAGCCGCTCTTGGAGGTTCTTAACGGAGCGGTAAGGGTGGTAAACCAGGAGGTCTGCGGCTCCTGCGCCACCTGCAGCATGATCTGTCCGGCTGATGCCATTTGGCTTGAAAGAAGGGAGGTGGTTTAGAAATGGCTGCACTATCTGGCACTGCTATAATAAAAAACGGCTCGGTATTCGATCCCCTCAATGAAATAAACGGGGACAAAAAGGACATCTTCATCCGGGAAGGAAAGGTGGTCCCCGCCCTCAGCTCAGCCGAGCAGAGGGACGCTCTGATCATTGACGCCCGGGGAAAGACGGTCATGCCCGGTGGGGTGGACTCCCACTCCCATGTGGCTGGAACCAAGGTCAACGCCGGCCGGCTGATGCGCCCCGAGGATCACTACAAATCGGTCCGGGCCAAGACAGCCATCACCCACAGTGGAAGCGGCTATACCGTCCCCTCCGTCTACAAGCAGGGCTACGACTATGCTGCTATGGGCTACACCACTGTCTTCGAGGCGGCCATGCCCCCTCTGGAGGCCCGCCACACTCACGAGGAGATGCGGGCCACCCCTATACTGGATATGGGTGCCTACATGGTTTTGGGCAACAACTGGTTTATCATGCGCTACCTCAAAGAAGGCGATGTGGAGAAGGCAGCCGCCTATACCTCCTGGATGCTGAGGACCCACAAGGGCTACGGCATCAAATGCGTCAACCCCGCCGGGGTGGAGAACTGGGGCTGGGCCAGGAATGTGAGCGGCCTGGATGAGCCCAACATCCACTTTGAGGTAACCCCACGGGAGCTGATCCGGGGACTGGCTGAGGTCAATGAGATGCTGGGCCTGCCCATGTCCCTGCATCTTCATGCCAACAACCTGGGCCATCCCGGCAACTGGGAGACCGCCCGGGACTCGCTCATGATCACCTCGGGACGGCCTTCGTCCGCAAAGACATCACCAGCCGGGCTAGGTCCTCGGCGACCGCTTGGTGCCCTTCCGCGGTCCAATGCATATTCTTCGGCTGATAAGCGCAGCCGCCGGGAACCGCCTCGAGGGCCGGGCGGAGATCGTGATAGGCGAAGCCGAGCGAATCCGCGATCTCCCGAGTCAGGCGCTGGGGCTGTTCCAGGTCGAAGCGGTCCGCGTTCATGACCTTGACCCAGGCCGCGACGAGGCTCTCGCGGAGATGTGCGCCTCGGACCGAACCAAAAATGTCTTCCTCCACCAGACAGCTTTAACCGGGGCTGTGCTCAATAGCATCAATCGTGATGAAATGCGGCAACTTCCGGAAAGCTACAACTATCCCGTCTTTTTCGAAAAGCAGTACGGTGCCGTCAGACCTTTCGACTCAATCGAAAATGTTGTCACCCTGAGATGCGTCGTCTCCTCAGAAAATATGGGTGAAGACTGGCCTACTCGCCTGAAAGGCCCGCAGGACAGAATAGACTGGTTGAAAGAACGCAT
>CALMJN010000197.1 GCA_937864385.1 uncultured Methanosarcinales archaeon
ATTAACAATAGAGGCGATCTCATTGAAGAGTTCAATTCTTCTGGGACTCTTTTTGTCTGTCTCTTTGGTTTTTTCAGGCTGCATATCCCCCTCAGAGAACAAAAACGAGAATATAACCACTCTGCGAATCGGCTACCAGCCCAGCACCCATCAAATAGCGGAGATGGTGGCTACTGATCTGGGTTGGTGGAAGGAGGATCTGGAGCCATTCGGGATCAAAGAAGTCCGTGAGTTCGGATTTCCCTCCGGTCCTCCGGAGATGCAGGCTATGATGTCGGGAGAGCTGGACATTGCTTATGTGGGTACCTCGCCGCCAATAGCAGCCATATATCAGGGACTGGATGCCCGGATTGTGGCTGCGGTAAACATCAACGGCTCCGACCTGGTCTTTGGCTCAAATGTGCCCTACCGGGGTCCTCCATCCATGGCCAATATGAAAATCTCCACCTTCCCTCCTGGATCGATTCAGGATATCATATTACGGAAATGGCTGGCTGAAAATGGCGTTCTCGTCTCGGATTCGGATATTGAGGCAATGGGCCCCGGAGATGCGGTTTCAGCAATAATGTCGGGCAAGGTCGACGCGGTGTTCCTGCCTCATCCCGCCCCCGCCATAATCGAGATGGCAAATAAGGGAAGATCGGAGGTGGCCTCGGGAGAGATGTGGCCTGGACACGCCTGCTGCAGCCTGGTGATCAGCGGCAATCTCATCCGCAATCAACCCGATCTGGTGGAGCAGATAGTCAGAATCCATATCAAGGCTACGGATTATGTCAATTCTCATCCCGAGGAGGCAGCACAGATCTATGCCAATCACACCGGCCAGGACCTGGAGATGGTGAAATACTCCATAAAGACCTGGGATGGCAGATGGATAAGCGATCCCCACCTGCAGATCCCGTCCACCCTCGAGTATGTTCGGAGCTACCGCCAGGAAAACCATAAAGCACAGATCCTGACAGAAGAGGATCTCTTTGACACCAGCTTCTATGATCGGGCCGATTAGCTAGGGACGGCATTTCATGTGAGAGAGAGCATCTTCCCGGTTTTTTTTAATTAAAAATAGCCTGGCAAGCCCGGCAATCTCAAAGACATCTCTGACCACCGGCTGAAGAGAGGTCAA
>CALMJN010000198.1 GCA_937864385.1 uncultured Methanosarcinales archaeon
CCCTCAGGTGCCCCGGCCTTGTTTGAGCTGCTCCTGCTGCCTCTGACCCTTGTTTTGCTGCTGCTTATACTTCTAGCGCCCCTGATCTTCATCTATCTCTTTCTCCGCCTCTCCGGGGCAGCCTTCCAGATGGTGGGATTCTCTCACTGGCATGCCACATTGGCAGTCTTCGGCTCCATATTGGGAAGCCTGGTGGACATCCCCCTTACCTCAATCATATCCAGCTATCCGGAGTGGTATTCGGCCATCATGAGCCTCTTTAATTCCGATCTTTCGGCTCAATTTCATCCCCTCATCCTGGCCGTAAACCTGGGCGGCTGCATAATTCCCGTGCTCATCTCCGCCCATCTCATCTTTCGCCATCAGGTGAGCATGAACAAGGCGCTCCTGGGCGTGGGCATCGTGGCCATAATCACCTATGAGGCGGCAGCAGCCATTCCCGGAGAGGGCATAGTCCTGCCGGTCTGGCTCTCGCCCCTCCTGGCCGCACTGGTGGGCCTCCTGCTGGCCCGGGGCTTTCGCCGCGCTCCTGCCATCGCTTATATCAGCGGCACCCTGGGAACCCTGGTCGGGGCAGACCTCCTGAGCCTGCTCACCCCGGGAGTTCTGCCCGCTCTCTCTCCCCTGGAGTTGCATCATTCCCGGCCTTTAGTCCTCTCCATAGGAGGGGCGGGGATCTTTGACGGCATATTCCTCACCGGGGTGATAGCGGTGATCCTGGCCGCGGGGATCGTATGCCTCTTCCGGGGAAGCTGCAAAGGAGTGCGCTGAAATGCTTTTTTCTTCAAAGCCATTCAAGGCGAAAACCTTAAATATCGTCTATTGATAATAAGTTATTCGGCAAAAGTCGAATGCACCTCTATTCTTCCCTCCTACAAGACTTTTGCCTCCCTCCTATTGCTTACTCAATTCTAGGAGCACTCCTTTAGAGCGGCATTATACCATACCAGATACTAATATTCATTAAGAGCATAAGTTGATTGGAGGAAAATATGGCTATAGCTACCAGGCTATTTGGAAAGAGCGGCCCGGCCATCAGCCAGGTGGGATTGGGCGGAGAAGGAGTATTGCGCACCTTTGGGCGGGGCCAGGAGGCAAAATCGGTGATTGAGGCGGCAGCAGACCAGGGCATAACTTATTTCGACACCGCCCCGGCTTATTCCGGCAGCCAGAGCTATTATGGCTCATTCTGGCGTAGCCATTACCCCCTCCGAGCCTCAATATTTCAGACCAGCAAATCGGCAGAAAGAAGCTATGACAAAGCCAAAGCGGATCTGGACAGCTCTTTGAAGACCATGGGTCTGGAATGGCTGGATCTCTGGCAGATTCATGATGTCAGGACCAGCCAGGACATTGAGGAGATAGAAGGCCCGGGCGGAGCCCTCCAGGCTTTTATAGAGGCCAGGGAGACGGGATTGGTGCGCTTTTTGGGGGTGACCGGCCACCATGACCCGAGGATACTTTTATACGCCGTGGAGAACTGGCCGGTCGACTCTGTGCTCCTGCCGGTAAATCCGGCAGAAGCCGTCCTGGGCGGATTTCTTGATCGGGTGATGCCCGCCGCAATGGACCGGGGTCTGGCGGTGATAGGAATGAAGGTCCTGGGAGCTTCACACTACATATCACCGCAACATGGCGTGACCGCTGAGCTGCTACTGCGCTTTGCCCTCTCACAGCAAATCAGCACGGCCATCGTGGGCTGCTCCAGCCCCGCCGAGGTGGCTGGCCTGGCCAAAGCCGGCCGGGACTTCCAGCCTTTGCCTGAAGCGGAGGAGAAGATGCTGCTGGAGACATTCCGGCCTCATGCCACAAGGCTGGCTTACTACCGGGGAGTGATCTAAAGACTCTCTTCTTTTGAGCAATCAGCCTTTGCGAGCCTCAAGCCATCTCTGCAGGGCCCTCATGGATGCCGCCCGATGGGAGATCCTGTTTTTCTCCTCAATCTCCATCTCCCCCAGGCTCGCCTCACCCACATAAAATATGGGATCGTATCCGAATCCCTTTTTTCCCCTCTCCTCAAAGCCTATCTGGCCGTGCACCTCTCCCTTGAACATGACCGGCTCCTGCCCAGGTTCGGCATAGGCCACCACCGATTTGAAGTAGGCGCTTCTCTTCTCCACCCTCTCCATCAGACGCAAAATCCCAGAGTTGCCTATGGTCTTCTGCACATAGGCAGAATAAACTCCCGGAAAGCCCTTCAGAGCGTCCACAAAGAGGCCGGCATCTTCGATCATCACCGGGCCGTCCAGTCTGGAGGCGACCTCCTTGATGCCATAGGCCGCCACCTCCTCCAGGGTGTCGGCCTGAATCTCGGTATAGCCGATATTCTTCTGCACCAGATCACCAAATATGGCCAGGGCCTCGGCGTGCTTTCCCTTATTGCCGGTTACAAAGTAAATCATCCGTTCTCCTCTTTCTTTGCCTGATCTTACTGGAGCAAGCTCATAGTCTACTGCTATTTAATCGTCATTGCCCAAGGCAAGATGTCCGAGGGCAACGTTTTTAGTCATCCAATATAAGGGAGGAGTGGTTAAAGGGCATCTGGTGAGATGATCATGGATCTTGGAGACAGAATCTCTGTAGAGAGGGGCGGCACAACTTATGAGGGCGCAGTCATGCCCTCTCGGAGAGAGGGTTATGTGGTCATTAAGCTCGACAACGGCTACAACATAGGCTTTGATGCCTCTAAATCCAGGATCTCTCTTCTACAAAAGAGGCAGGAGAGCCGGAAGATTAAGAGCGATATGGCCTTGCCGAGAAGAGAGGGCCTGCCCCAGGTCTCCATTCTCTCCACCGGAGGAACCATAGCCAGCAAGGTGGACTACCGCACCGGGGCGGTTACCAGCCAATTCTCCGCCGGCGAGATTATCTCCGCCATACCGGAGCTGGAAGAGATCGCCAACTACAGCGCCCGGGTCGTATACCAGATCTTGAGCGAGAACATGCGCGCTGAGTACTGGATAGAGCTCGCGAATAAAGTGGCCCGGGAGATAGAGTCGGGAGCGGAGGGGGTGATCATCACCCACGGCACGGATACCATGATGTACACTGCTGCCGCCCTATCTTTTATGCTCAAGACGCCGGTGCCGGTGGTGCTGGTGGGATCGCAGAGAAGCTCGGACCGGCCCAGCAGCGACGCCTCCATGAATGCCGTCTGTGCCGCCAGCGTGGCCATCAGCGATATAGCCGAGGTCACCGTGGTGATGCACGGCTCAACCAGCGATGACTTCTGCACCATTCATCGGGGCACCAGGGTCCGAAAGATGCATACCTCCCGCCGGGACGCCTTCCAGAGCATAAATCAGCCGCCACTGGGAAAGGTGGACTATCTCAGCAGAAAGGTGGAAACCTTCCAGCCCTATCGCCGTCGCGGCGAAGCAGCACTGGAGCTGCAGGCCCGGATGGAGGAGAGATGCGCCCTGGTCAAGTACACCCCAGGCTCCTCTCCTGATATCCTCAATTACTATATCGACAAAGGCTATAAGGGATTAGTCCTTGAGGGGACCGGCCTCGGCCATGTGGCTTCCGACTGGATAGAGGGCATCAAGAGGGCCACAGAAGAGGGCATACCCGTAGTGATAGCCTCGCAGTGCCTGAGGGGCAGGATATGCGACCGGGTATATGATACGGGACGGGATATGCTGCAGGCGGGGGCGATCGAGGGCGCAGATATGCTGCCTGAGGTGGCCCTGGTTAAGATGATGTGGCTGCTGGCCAATCAACCCGAATCATTCGCCGCCCTCATAGGCCAGCCTCTGGCCGGGGAGATCGCATTCTCCACGCCGATCACGGTATAGACTAGGCCAAACCTTATAAGCAAGGTGCATAGTGCACCAATCTCAGGATTATCGGAGGAAACAGTTTTGACACGCAAGCCAGCAAGCATGTATAGAAGGAGAGAGCGGCCCTACACCCGCCGGAAGTACATGGGTGGCGTTCCGGGCAGCAAAGTGGTACATTACGATATGGGAAATCTGCAGGAGAACTTCCCCATAGAGCTCACACTGGTGGTCAAAGAGCCCTGTCAGATCAGACACACCGCCCTGGAGGCGGCCAGAGTTGCTGCCAATCGTTATCTGCTCAAGATGGCGGGCAGGACCAACTTCCATCTCAAGCTCAGAACTTATCCCCATCATGTCATCCGGGAGAACAAACAGGCCACTGGCGCCGGTGCGGACCGTGTATCCAGCGGCATGAGGATGGCCTTCGGAAAGGCGGTGGGAACGGCAGCCAGGGTCGAGGCGGGACAGAAGCTGTTCACCCTGGGAGTGCCACTGACCTATCTCAATGATGCCAAGGTAGCATTGACCAGGGCAGGACATAAATTGCCAACACCGATTCAGATAGTCGTGGAGTCGGGCCAGGAACTGATAAAGTAGCCAAGGTATCTTGATGGATGATTATTTAGCGGGCCTGGATCGGGCCATAAAGAAGATGCCGGCCACCCGGGAGTCCAAGGAAAGGTTCGTCATACCTGCGGTAAGGGTCTTTTATGAGGGAAAGACCACCGTCCTGGAGAACTTTGGGGCTATAGCGGATACATTAAATCGTGAGCCAGAGCACCTCATGAAATATCTGCTCCAGGAGATGGGCACGGCAGGAAAGATCGAGGGAACGCGCGGCGTCTTCCAGGGAAAATTTGGAGAGACGGCCATCGCCCGCCAGATAGAGTCCTATTTCGAGGAGTATGTGGTCTGCACAGAATGCCGGCTGCCTGATACTCACCTTATAAAAAGCGATCGGGTCTTGACCCTTAAATGCGATGCCTGCGGCGCTCATCGACCGGTGCGAAAGAGAAAAGCCACCGCTGCGGTGCAAAAAGATGTGGTGGAAGAGGGTGAGACTTATGAGCTGCGCATCGAGTCTGTGGGCAACAAGGGCGACGGCATAGCCAAGGTGGATAAGTATCTCATATTCGTGCCCAGCACAGTGAAAGGCGAGATAGTCAAAGCCAAGATAAAGAAGATCAGCGGAACACTGGCATTTGCCGAGGTCGTGGAGAGAAAGGGGAAGGTGTGAGAAGTGGAAGAGTCGATCACCCTTACATTTACCGAGGACGATAAATATCTCCTGGAGTTCTCTCCCGCTGCTTTTTGGATGGATTATGCTCGAGGATATCGCGGTCTTCCCTGGGAGGATATCAGCGAGGACAGAGCAGCCATTGTCGCCGAGAACTACTCCTATCTCCTGGACCTGCTGGTCCAGGCCAGGCTATACCGTCTGGCCCGGAAGGAAAAGGGCTCGCACATCTAAAAATTATGGCTGCCGGGCCGTCCTTGCAGGGCTATGTCATAAAAGGCCTGCCTGTAATTGAGCCCGGAGACGATCTAGCTGCATTAATCAAATCTCTTTTTAGCATCCAGGAGGGAGACATCCTCTGCCTGGCCAGCACCATAGTGGCCAAGGCGGAAGGAAGGTTTAGAAATCTGGACGACTATCTGCCATCGGAGAGGGCGGAAAGGATAGCCAGGCAGGTGGGCAAGGATCCCCGGTTCGTTCAGGCGGTTTTGGACCAGTCAGAGGATGTTCTCCTGGAAGAGCCATTCTTGCTCACAAAGACCCATTTTGGCCATATAGGCGTTAATGCCGGCATAGATCAATCCAATGTGGGGAGCGGCCGCATTCTTCTCCTTCCCGAAAATCCCTGTGGGAGCGCTGAAGAGCTGCGCCGATCCCTGAAAAAGGATTGTGCTGTGATAATCACCGATACCTGCGGCCGGCCTTTTCGCTCTGGTGTCACAGGAGTGGCCATCGGCTGGGCAGGCATATCCGCACTGCAGGACTGGCGGGGCAAACTTGATCTGCACGGCAGGCCTCTGGAGATCACATTGGAGGCAATTGTGGATGAGATTGCATCTGCAGCTAACCTCCTCATGGGAGAAGCAGGAGACGGGACTCCTGCCGTTGTTTTTCGTGGTTTGAGACTCCCCTCCGGGGGGATGGAGAGCGTCTTCATGCCTGAGGACAGGGATGTGATCAGACCTCTCCTGAGAAAATAGAAAGGATGTAAGAGCCTTGCCTCTGCCCAAAAGCAGCGATATGCAAAGACCGGTGAGCATTGTGGTCCCTTTCCGACTGGATGGGGCCAAGAGCCGGCTCTCACCAGCCCTGGCCGTCAATGAACGCAGAGAGATGGCCCTGGCCATGCTCAGAGATGTCCTGGCTTGCATAGGACAGTTCGGCAACCTGACCGTCCTCACCCGTCCAGGATGGGATATAGGAGAAGATAGATGGCGGGAGCAGGCCGGACAGGATATCAAAATAATGCCCTCCGATCTGGAATTAAACGATGCCCTCAATATGGTGATTGAAAGAGAAATCCTACAGGGATGGAGGCGGGACCTGCTCATAGTCATGGCCGATCTGGCCATTCTGGAAAAGGGCGACATCGAGGGCATTCTAAGCTGCCCGGGTGATGTGGTGCTCTGCCCGGGGCGGGGGGGAGGAACCAATATGATTCTGATCAGAAGCCCCAGATTTCGTACCTGCTACCAGGGACTGAGCTATCCCAAACACAAAGACCTCGCCAGGAAGATGGACCTGTGCCTATCCGTATACGAGTCCTTCCGGGCCGGCTGCGATATAGACCGGCCAGAGGATCTGGCGGAGATCCTGTTGCACGGCAAGGGAGAGGCTAGATCTCTGCTGGAGAAATGGGGATTCCAGCTCTCTGATGATAAATTCAATTGGCAGCGCCGAGCATAAGCGGCAAGGGCATGGATAAGCTCGATTCCAGATAGACCTGGAAACGATGATCGTCCGGCCATGATGCCGGGATTTAATTGGAAGAATGAGAAGCATGCGACCACTACATGGCCACGGGGAGCTTGAATCAAGTCTTAAGTAGATTTACCCTCAGGTACGGTAAAATAATATTTCAATTATTATGTTATTGCAA
>CALMJN010000199.1 GCA_937864385.1 uncultured Methanosarcinales archaeon
GGAAGAGACCTGAATCAGGTTATCATGGATATTTATAGCCTCTTCAAACCACTCCAGCTTGTCAGAATCGCCCTCAGCCACGATCTTAACTCTGCCGTCATCGAGATTCTCCACTACTCCCTTAAGCCCCAGCATTGTGGCAAAATCGACGACCCTCGCTCTGTAACCTGTCTTCTGCACGCTGCCAGAGACATAAGCTACAAGCCTTTTCATACTTTTCATCATTGCCAGCTCTTCATATTTGGCTTTATCGCCGCTCTTATCCCATATTCCTATCCATCAGACATAGCTCGTCTGGAAAAGCTCATGTCTTTATTCCGCCAGGCTCTTCATGATCCTGACCTCCGCCTTCACCGGCACAGGATGGAGAAGCTCTGAGCCTATCCGCTCCATGATCTCCTTCAGCTTGACCGCATACTCCTCTGCTCTCTCCTCCGGGACCTCCAGCAGGATCTCGTCATGTACGGAGTTGATGATCCTGGCCTCCTGGCTGGAGATCTTATCATAGACCTCAGCCATCACCAGCTTGATCAGGTCCGCCCCCGTCCCCTGGCAGGGCGTATTGTACATCTGAAACTTCGATGCCCTGATTCCCGCTCCGAAGCGCGGCCAGATCCGCCTTCTTCCCATGATGGTGGTGGTGGCCGTCAGAGGCAGGGCGAAGAATCCCTGAATGCAGTTGTGGAAATAATGCTGCACTGTAAAGCTCATCTCCGATAGCTGCCGCTCCTGCCACTCTCTCACACCCTGGTAGCAGCTCAAAAAATTCTCCCTGGCCTGCTCTGCCTCGTCTGAAGAGATGAAAATCCCGTAGTCTGAGAGAATACGGCTCTGCAGGGATCTGGCCGAGCCGCCATAGATGAGCAGGAAGTTCATGGTCTTGGCCGCCTTTCTCTGGGCCTGCGTCACCTGCTCGATCGGAACTCCCGATATCCGGGAGGCGGTGAGCCGGTGCAGGTCGACCCCGTTTTTGAAAGCCTCAAGCATCACTCTGTCGCCCGATAGCCGGGCCATAATTCGCAGCTCAATTGTAGAGAAGTCTGCCTTGACGAACTTCTTTCCCTCTGCCGGAGTAAAAAGCCTCCTTATGGCAGATGCATCCTCGCCGGTGCTGGGAATCTGATGGGCGTTGGGATTTCTGGAGCTGATCCTCCCGGTAGAGGACTGAATCTGAAAGAAATGGGGATGAACCCGGCCGTCCACCGGCGAGACCTTCTCCAGCCAGCTGCAGAGAAAAGTGAGCTGGTGGCAGACGCGCCTGTAGCGCAGCAGCGCTTCTGCGAAGGCGCAGCCCGCCGCTGCCAGGCCTTTCAATATCTCTGCCTTGGTGCTGCTCACAGGATAGCCCCGCCTTCTCAGAAAGGCCATGACATCCTCGGTCCGATCGGGATTGAGATAGCAGCACAGCCTCTTGCCATCATGAGAGACTGTGACAAAGCCCTTCCTCCTCGCCTCCTCCTGCATGGCAGAGACCAGATTGCAGATCTCATACTCCTCCCGGCAAACCATGCCCCTCGCTTGATCGCATTCCAGATGAATTCCCGACCCTTGCATCTCCGCCAGGGAAGCGGCCACCTGAAACTCCAGGTCGGCGATCTTCTCCAGCCCGTTTCTGGCCAGAAGCTCCGCCAGGATATTGTGCAGGGGCAGCAGAACCGAGGCCCGCTTTAGAGCCAGGCCATCGCCATTCCGGTCGCCCTCTTCTGCGCTATCTTCTTCTGCGTTATCTTCTTCAGCGCTGTCTACCCCTCCTCCGCCATCACCTCCGCCATCTCCTTCGCCGCCTTCCCCATCAAGAATGATGCCCAGATGCCTCTCCGCCAGAGAGGCCAGGCTGTGATCGGGTACATCCCTCCTCCAGGGATGGCAAGTAGATCCTGATGGCCTGAGATAGTAGTATCCCGACCAGCAGATCTGCGATGCCAGCATCAGGTCAAAGACATTGCAGGCATTGATCTTCCTGCCTGCTGAGTCTCTAATCAATGAAAGGGCTGGCCTGGCGCCATAGATTACCTTCCTGATGCTTCTCTGCTCCAGAAGGGCGGCCAGCAGCAGGATCATTTCCCCGGCGCCATCCGTTCCATGCTCTCTGCCATCAGAGATGTAGACTGACTTATCGGGAAGTGCAAGGCATACAAGCTTGATTGCCGGCCTAAAAGAATCCTGGTCGGCTGGCTGAAGCGCCAGGCCGCAAATGCCATATTTCTTCGCCTTTTCTAAGCCGAATTTCCACTCTTTTAGGGAATGCATACCCGTATCCCTTCCTGCCCATCTGTTTTGGCTGGCGAGCCCGTGGCCCAATAGTCACGGTCGTCTAAAATATCTCGACCTTCCGCCCCTTGCCCGGCAGCAAGCCAGCCCCTCCAGCAGCCCCACTATATGGGCCATGTGGGGCCATATGGGTGATGTTGTCCGCCGAGCCCATGCTCAGAAAGTCGATCAGAGCATAGAGCACAACCGCGCTGCGTATGGATTTGGATATGACAAAGAAGAGCAAGACCGATATCTCCGGAGCGATGCTGGCCAGGCAGCCCATCACCCCGGTCCTGCTTCAGGTCAGCTTGTTCTTGACCTTGGCATAGAATCCATCCTTTTCCACCTTGACGAACCTGGCCGGCTTCTTGGCCTTGCTGATCACCACTTTATCATGAGCGGATATGGTATGGGAGGTCTGCCCGTCCACCACCACCAGGGCCTCTTTTTCCGGCAGCTTCAGCCGCACCTCAATGACGCTGTCTCCCGGTATCACCCAGGGCCGGGAGGAGAGCTTGAAGGGAGCCATGGGCACCAGAACTATGGCGTCCACCCGGGGATCGACTATGGGCCCTCCCGCGGACATGGCATAGGCGGTAGAGCCGGTGGATGTGGCCACGATCACCCCGTCCGCCCGGAAGTCCTCCATCAGCGCCCCGTCCACTATGATCTCAAATTCGACCATCTTGGCCGGGCTGGCGGTGATAATGGCTATCTCATTGGTGGCCCGGGGCAAACATACGCCGTTAAGCAGCAGCTTGAGCCGGGAGCGCTCGTCCACCACAAAGCCGGACAAGAGCTTCTTCAGAGTGGCTATGGCATCCTTGGGCTCCACGTCCACTAAAAAGCCCAGTGTGCCCATGTTTATGCCCAGTATGGGAAGGGGATCGGCCATCTTGTGAATGGTGCGCAGGATAGTCCCATCTCCACCTACCGAGACTATGAAATCAACCTTTGCCTTCTCCATCTCCGCCACGCTGCTTCCCTCCCGGCCCAGCTGAAAAGCGATGTCCTCATCCACCATGACCTGTACCTCTTTGCCCTCGCACTCGATCTGATAGATAAGCATCCCTACCAGCTGTACTGACTCAGGCTGATGTCTGGATACGAAACCGATCTTAATCCAGGCCACCTCCTATCAGCCGAAGAAGCTCGGAGTGGCACAGGCCGTTTGAGCCAATCAGATCCTTCTTCTGCCACATATTCCCGTCCAGGTATAGAGGCTCTCCATAGGCATCGGTTACAACGCCTCCCGCCTCTTCTATGAGCAGCTTTCCCGCCGCCACATCCACCACCCGCATCATCTCCCGCAGGTCTACGAAGGCATCCAGGCGGCCCGAGGCTACCAGGGCCATCTCTAAAGCGGTGCTGCCCAGGGTGCGAATGCGTCGCACCACATCCCCGATGCCGGCGATCCTTCCGGTATGGGGGCGCAGGGTGTAAGCGGATATGCTGAAATGGGGCAGATCGGCGTTAGAGGAGACATGCAGCCGCCCACCAGGCTCTCCATAGGCCCCCCGTCCGCTCTCGGCATAATATGCGTCTCCCCGGAAGAGGTCGCAGACATAGCCGAAATGAAAGTCGCCCCGGCTGGCGTAGATGGATACGGAGTAGAAGGGGATCCCGGCTATGGCATTGAATGTGCCGTCCAGGGGATCGAGGTGCAGGAAATAGTCCGCCCCATCTCCGATCAGGGCTTCGCCCGCCTCCTCGCTGAGCACCCGAAAGCCCAGGCCGGAGGCGCGAAGCGTATCCAAGACCGCATCTTCTGCCGCCCTATCGATTCTCTTGGTGGGAGTGCCGTCCGCCCCCATCCGGACCATCTCCGCTGCAGCACGGCTTCCCGCCATCTCCCGGATGGAAGAGGCAGCAGCCTCAGCCGCCTTCTGGCACAGGCTCTTCAGCCTTGCCCCATCCGGTGAAAGTCCTTCCCTCATCGTTTGAGCAATAAGCTGCCCGACTATTAAAGTTTCTCACATAGGAATGAAAAGCTTTAAAATGCTAAGTTGTATCATGCTACCATGTGACAGTTAAGCCTATGCGTCACAATAAGGAGGGATTGTATTGATCGTCGGACTGCCTACTGATACCTTTATTGGAGTTATAGTCGTGCCTGTGGGATTATCCCTGTTGCTCCTCATCTGGGCCTTGAGGTGGTGATTGCCTTGGACCTCTTCGGAACTATCATTGTGATACTCTATTTCGTGGGCCTGGTGGGCATAGGGGCCCTGGCCTCAAAGAAGATCAAGAACTCGGAGGACTTCCTGATGGCGGGGAGGAATCTCGGCTTCTGGACCTTCACCCTCCTGGTGGTAGCCAGCATCTGCAGCGGCATGACCATACTGGGAGTGGCCGGCCTGGGCTATGCCACCGGCTGGCCCAGCATCTGGGAGCAGATCTTCGTGCCCCTATGTGCAGCCGTATGCATACTGTTCTTCGGAACCAAGATGCATGCCGTGGCGGCCAAGACCGGCTATGTCACAGTGCAGGACTACTTCGCCCATCGCTTCTACAGCCCCAGGGGCATTCGCGGCACCTCGGCTATAATCGGCATCCTCATATCCATAATCTACCTGGTGGGCCAGTACATCTCCATCAGCATGGTACTGTCCTGGCTCTTCGACATCCCCTATCAATGGGCTCTGGTCATCGGCGCAGTGATCGTCATGGCCTACACCATCCTGGGCGGTCTATATGCCATCGGCATGGCCTCCCTGGTGCAGGGGATAATGATTCTGGCCGGCGTACTGCTGGTCGGCCCGGCGGTCATAGCTGCCGCGGGAGGGCTGGAGCATATCAACCTGGTGCTGGCGAACATTGATGTGAACATGACCCATCTCTGGTATCCCCAGGTGCATCCGCCCTATGCCAAGTATGCCTTCCTGACGCCGCAGTACCTCTTCTCTTTCTTCTTTTTGCTGGCATTCGGCCTGGCGGCAGCCCCCCATGTGGTCAACAATGTTCTGGCGGCCAAGGACAATAAGTACTTCAAATGGTCCCCACTAGCGGCATTCGTCATCTATGCCGTGATCATGTACCTGTGCAAGATCACCGGCTTTGCCGCCCGATCCATGGTAGAGGAGGGCATGATCACCCTGCCCACCAATGTCACCAATCCCGCAGACTACAGCTTCATAGTGGCGGCGGAGCATGTCTTCCCCGGCATCTTTTCTCCCATTGTAGCGGTGATCGTCTTATCGGCGGTGATGTCCACCACCGACCGGCTGATGCTGACCATAGGAAGCTACGTCAGCTGGGATGTCTACAAGCAGTTCATCAACCGGGACGCTTCGGAGAAGTCCATCACCCTTCTGAGCAGAGTGGCCATCGCCCTCTCCACGGTAATCACTCTCTACCTGGCCTGGTCCAATCCCCCCGAGCTTTTGGCCTGGCTGATATGGATGGGAATAGGAGTGATGCTGGCCTGCTTTGTGACTCCTCTCTTTGCCGGCCTGTACTGGCGGCGGGCCACCCGGGAGGGGGCTCTAGCCTCCATGATCGTGGGGCTGGTGGGGATCTCCATCATCAGCTATGCCCAGTTCACCAAGGTCATAGCCCTGCCCATGCACCCCAGCATGTACGGTTTCATTTTGTCTGTGGCGGCGATGATCCTGGTCAGCCTGATCACCAAAAAGCCATCGGAGAAAGTTCTGGATGAGACCAAGACAGGCATGTTCATCCGGGAAAAGAAGACCTAAGAGAATACCTTCGGGGATGGCCCGGAAAGCTCGGTCCCTCCCCGCTTGCTTTTTTTTTCGGCATCATCAATTTTTTCCCGGTAATACAGCGCGATGATAGGACCGGGGCGCAAAAAGGCGCTCTCAGCTACGGGCTGGCCTGGATCATGGGCCTCCATGGCGATTCTTTTTGGCAGCCTTGTTCCCGATCGATCAATAGAGTTATCTCTGCTTATAGCATTCAGAGCCCGAGGGGATAGCACAAATAATAGAATAAGCTGCCGCTCCCCAAAGAGGCTGCCATGAATGTCATCTGCGCCTATGCCGTCAACCTGGATGCCGTCTGCAATGTAAATGCCAGGCAGCTCCTCCCCCTCCTGCCTCCAGAGCTCTCATCAGAAAAGATCGGGCTGAAGGGCTCCATCGCCAGGATGGAAGATCTGGTCTCTTCCCTGCTCTATTGCATGAGAGAGGGATCCGGGGCCGAGATCCTCATAGATAGCCCTGCCCTGGCCAGCCGCATTGAGCAGGCCTTCACCTGGCAGATGCGCCTGGGCGGCAATGCGGGAATAATGGCCAATGTCCTGGCCGATCTGGGAGCCATGCCGGTCCTCAATGCGCCGGCCATTGGCCCCAGGCTGGCGGCTATCCTCCGTCCTGAGGTGAGGCTGCCTCTCTCCGGCTCTCTGGCGGAGCCGGGACGGATGGCTCAGGCGAAGAAGGATGACCGTCCGGAGCCGGTTCACTATGTCTTCCAGTTCAAGAGAGGAGAGGAGATCCAACACGGACGAGATGGATTCATCGTCCCCCA
The DNA here is from genome assembly GCA_937864385.1 of uncultured Methanosarcinales archaeon. Classification (GTDB taxonomy): domain Archaea; phylum Halobacteriota; class Methanosarcinia; order Methanotrichales; family Methanotrichaceae; genus Methanothrix. The sequence continues at coordinate 6,742 of CALMJN010000199.1, forward strand.
GGACAACCGCTTCATTGCCAGCTACGATCCTGTCAACACTGCTCTTTTATCCAGCCCGGATTTCGACAGCTATTGCCTAAATCATATTTCCGTTTTTAGCGGGGCCATGGTCTCCGGCTTTCATTTGCTGCCCCTGCAAGATTATGGAAAGATCTTGCCGGAGAAGATAAATCAATTGAGATCCTGGAAGAAAAGAAATCCAAATCTATTCATCCACCTGGAGCTGGGCTCATTTCAGAGCCCCCGGATAATGTCCCATCTTCTGGATCTGATCTCAGAGGTCTCCATAGACAGCCTGGGAATGAACGAGGATGAGCTGGATGCGGCGGCAGGATTGTTGAATCTGTCCATAAAAGCCAATACTCCCGCCTCCTGGCAGGAGAGAGTTCTGGCTGCCGAGCTTCTGCAGGATAAGACCGGCATCACTAGAGTCTCGGTTCACACCAGAGAATATATTATCAGCACCATGAGGGACGGCCTCCTCTCGGCCCGGGATGAGATCTTGGCTCTGCAAAGCGGAGTTGATGCCGCAGCATCGCTGGCCGCCTGCGGATCCATAAGAGAGGCTCCTCCGGAAGAGTTTAATGATAAGGGCCTTGCCGCAGCAGCGGATCTCCGCCGCCTGGGAGCGGTAGGCTTCGGCAGAGGCGCCATCCTCCAATCAGGCGGCAGGATTTTATCTCTGGTCCCGGCGCGGCAGGTGAGCTGTCCCATGATAACTGTCGGCTTAGGCGACACAGCAACCGCATCTATCTTCTTTTGCGAGCTTGAGGCCATCAGGAAAAACGCCGGTCCGGTTTGATTGCCTAAACTTGCTCTATTTGCAGAAGATGGCTTCCTGCTATTGCCTTTATCTTTTCTGCCAGCTCAGCGGGAGTGACTCTGATCCTCTTTTTGCCCTGAAAGACCCTGTCTTTGACCTCTCTGCCCACCACATCGTCATGGCCGGGCTCGACCCGAAAGATGATGCTGCCCTGCATCATGCTTGTGCCCTCTGCCAGACGGTCCAGGTCTCCATCCACAATCCCCATCACTATAGTGCCCAGTCGGGAGAGAATATCCCCCGCTATGGCCGTGGTGTCATCTCCCACTGTGACTGCCACACCGGCACCCTGAGCCGCCTCGAAGACATCTTCGGCAGAGTGGTCAATGAAGGCCGCAACATAATTTTTATGAGCATTAATCCTTTCAGCCGCATCTCTTGCCCCAGGAGCGGCGGTCCTTCTGATGCTGCCGCTGCGGATGATAGCCCTCTTGAGATCTACACAGTCAAGCTTCTCCAGGCCATGCCGCTTGACCGCCGCCCCCTTGATATCGACAATCCTGCCCCTCTCGGCCTCGATCTCTACCCGGCTTTCTACCGCCCTGCCGATGACAGTCCCATTTACGGAGATCAATTCGCCGGGACAGACGGCATTTAGAGTGCGGCTGATGATGCCTCTTTCATCTTCTTTGCCGGTCTCGCCCATAGGGCGAGGACGGATTAGATCAAGTCCCAGCTCAAAGGCCAGCCTGCCGGCCAGAATGGCAGCCTCTTCGTCACCCCGCAGCAGTGATATGAATCTTCCACCGCAGTCTATCTGTATCAGAGGCCTGCCCTCCCCCGCTCCCCGGGCCACCATGGCCCCAAAGAAGAGGCCGCTCTCCCTGCTCTTGGCCAGGTTGAGCAAAAAAATGATATCGCTGCTCTCTTCCAGATCCTGTATGGACTGGCTGGGCCGCCTCCTGGGACTGATCCTGACCGTATCCTGCAGCCCGGCATCCATCAGAGCCACCCGTCCCATGGTGCCGCCCAGGACGGCTGTGACCTTTCCCAGCCTCTGGAGATGTCTGATCAGCTTCAGGGCACAGCCGCCATCGATGGTCTCCGGACCGTGCAGCACTACGCCTATTCTGCAATTCCCATACTGCAAAATATCTCTATCCGCCCGTCTCCAGGTTGTCGTCCTGCATCTTGGCCGCGTCCATCATCTCCTGGGTCTGCCTGAACCTCTCCTGGATCTGCTCTAATGTCATGCCCTCCAGCTCCTTTCTCTCCGGGGGCTTATCGATCAGCTCCAATGTATCCAGACGATAGTACAGTCCGGTACTGTCGAGGTATGCCCACTTCTGGCCGTCTTCTTCCTCTTTCAGCACCTTGACCTTGCCGGTGGTGCCTGTTCCTTTATAACGGACCAGGCTGTTCTCCACGATCTCTGCCATGATATATCAAGTCCTTTAGCTAATGATCTGCCGCAATCAATTAAAGCTTCTGCACCATTATATTGCTCTCTTCTTCTGCAAGACCCAGGATCTCTGCTCCCCCCGGCCGGCTTATGATCTCTATCTGGTGGAACTCCTGGCAGGCGCAGAGCACATCCTGCTGGGGATGAGTTCCCGGCTGGATCTGGCAGCTGCAGCGGGTGCGCTCTCCTATGGATACCACCACCTTCAGGCGGGGAGAAGCTGGATGGCCTTTGGGCAGCACTATCAGAGGGGCCTGCATCTCCCTGAGCTGAAAGATGGTGCAGGCCAGAGCTCTTTTGACCTTATTGCCCACGCCCCAGGAGGAGGCCACCATAAGGTCCTCCGGCTCGGTAAAAAGAATTCGCTCCTCGTCCTCTGTTTCCAGATAGAAGAATAGTCCTTTGCTCTTGGCTATGGCTATGGTGCCTTTTCGCCCCTCCAGATAAGCTATCTCATCCTCTTTTATGGTTAAGCGCATGGCCTTTGCAGTTTAAACAGCCTTGACATTCCTGGACTTGCAGGATGGACACATAGGCCGCCTTCCCATGCCCTTGAACTGATTTTTGCAGTCCAGACATTCATAATCCTTGGCCACCAGTGACTCGATATTCCCGATGTCCGGCCCGCCCCCAACGGTACACATCTCGCCTTCACCTCCGCTTCATCTATTGCACATCTGCATATTTAAAAACGGCGGAAAATCGCCAATCAGCTTTCCGGATCAAAAGCTCAGTGCCTCTTTGGGACAAGCCTCGATGCATCTGCCGCATTTTATGCAGTCCGGCTTCTCCCTGATCTCATTTACTGGCAGCTGCATAGGGCAGACCTTCTGGCATTTGCCGCAATCGATGCATTTGTCCGCATCCACCTTGAGCTGGTACCTGCTGCCTCCCATCGCTCTCTGCAGAGTTCCCATGGGGCAGAATGAGCACCACGCCCTGGGGGCTATGATCACCCCAAAGAGGATGGCTATCGATGTGGTGAGAATGCATAGAGTCACAAAGACCATGCCCACCTTGTCCACTATCCCCGCCGTATTTATGATCCGGTAGACCATAAATCCCATGAGCAGAAGGAATATGGGCACTCTCAGCCACATGCTGCGAAATGAAGCCGGAATCTTAAGCTTCCGGCTAAAGGGAGCCAGCCAGAAGTCGACGAAGCTGCCCCGGGGGCAGAGATTTCCGCAGAACCATCGTCCCCGGAAGGGAGCGATGATCATCAGGCTGGCAAAGACCAGAAGGAGTAGAAAGCCGAGCTTGGGATAGAAGATGCCGCCTATGGACACAATCAGCACTATGATGCCAAAATAGGGAGTAATCTTGAGCATATCGCACCTCGGTTCAGACCGGATATAGATCAAGCAAAGCTATTTAAGCGATTCCTAAAGCTCTTTTTATAATCCTGATGGCGATAATGGATTAAAAGAGGTTACTTGGCCCTATTTCATAAAGATATCCCGTCTGAGCCTGACGGTAAATACAAAACCGGCGAAAGAAATGAGATCCTGGCTGGAAAAGATCATGATCTGATCCAGGATTATGATCTGATCGTAGTGGGAGCCGGGCCTTCCGGGCTTTTTTGCGCCATAAACTCCTTTCAGAAGGGCAAAAGGATATTGATTCTGGAAAAGAAGAATTCCCCCGGGCATAAGCTTTTGATCTCAGGGTCCGGCCAATGCAATATAACTCACGCCGGAGAGATTTCCGACTTTCTGGCGCATTATGGAGATCACGGCAGATTTCTGCGCCCGGCCCTGCTGGGCTTTACCAACTGCGATCTAATCTCCTTCTTTGCCAAATCGGGGCTGGGGATGGTCCAGGAAAAAGGAGGCAAGATCTTCCCAGAGAGCATGCAGTCCAGAGATGTGCTGAATGTTTTGACCTCACAATGCCGAAAATTGGGCGTGGAGATCAAATGTGGAGAGGCGGCAAAATCCATAAACAGGATAGAAGATAGCTTTCTTGTCAGCGGCACCGGCGGCAGATATCGCTCCAGGCTGCTGGTGATGGCCACCGGAGGATGCTCCTATCCCGCCACGGGATCGAGCGGAGACGGCTATGGTTTTGCCCGCATCCTGGGCCACAGCATATCTGATATCGGCCCGGCTCTGTCTCCGGTTATCATCAAGGATTATCCCTTTTCCGATCTGGCTGGACTGTCTTTTTCGGATTTGAAGATCTCCCTTTATCGCCGGATAAAGATCAAAGATCATCGGGGAGATATTCTTTTCACTCATGATGGGCTCTCAGGCCCGGGAATTCTGGATCTGTCCAGATATATCCGGGCCGGGGACCTGATTAAAATCTCTTTTATCCCGGCGGAGAGGCGAGAGGAACTGGAGAAGTGGCTGGTGGAAAAGAGCCAGAATGATGGGGGAAAGAAAATGACCACCGCCCTGGCCGGCATGCCTCTATCTCTGCCTCCCGGACTTCAGCTCTCCTTCCGCCTGACAAAGAGATTGCTGCAGATCTCGGGGATTGCCTCAGACCTGCAATTGTCTCAATTGACCCGAGAGATGCGAAATCGATTGATTGATAATCTGACAGGCCTCTCTTTAGTCGTCTCCGATGTTTGCGGCTTTAATGCCGCCATGTGCACCAGAGGGGGAGTTTTGACCACGGAGGTCGATCCCAAGACCATGCAGTCCCGGCTGGTTTCGGGGCTGTATCTGGTAGGCGAGGTCCTGGATATAGACGGGGATACGGGAGGCTACAATCTGCAGGCGGCATTCTCCACAGGAATGCTGGCTGCCAGGAGCATAAAAAGCATCTTTAAACCAAGTTAGAGGCAGAAGGATGGGATAGCCATGCTGGAGATATTGAGAGATAGGCGGAGCATCAGAAGATACAAGGATCGGCAGATAGAAGAAGAGAAGATAGAGCAGCTCAAAGAAGCAGCTCTGCGCGCCCCTTCTTCCAGGGGCATCAATCCCTGGCGGTTTGTCTTCGTCACCGACAAACCGATGTTGGAAAAGCTCTCCTCTGCCAAAGAGAGCGGCAGCAGCTTTCTGAAGGGCGCGGCTATAGGTGTGGTTGTGGCTGCGAAGCAAGGGGAGTCGGATGTCTGGGTGGAGGACTGCTCCATTGCCTCCATAATCCTGCAGCTGGCCGGATGCAGCCTGGGCTTGGGCTCCT
>CALMJN010000200.1 GCA_937864385.1 uncultured Methanosarcinales archaeon
GTGGTCAACATCCGCGGGGCGCTGTTCTTCGGCGCCACCGCGCACGCCGAGGAGCGGCTGCTTGCCAACTTCTTCGCCAACCCCGCGCAGTTCCTGCTGCTGCTGCAGCATCCCGGCCCAGCTTGGTCCAGCTTGCCTGGATGTTGGTTATATGGGGATAAAGGGCTACCCGGGCCAGAGCATGCATCTTCAGCTTTTCCAGGAGATCCGCCCCAGAAACGCTCTTGCCCAGGGCATTATTCTCAGGAATAAAGGGGAGCAGGACCATCTCCGTAAATCCTCCCGTCTCCGATTGGATCTCCCTTAAGATTGAAAGATGCTCGAGCCGATCCTCCAGGCTCTCCACATGGCCGAAGAGCATGGTGGAGGTGGTGGGAATGCCGAGACTATGGGCGGCGGTTATGATCTCCCGCCACTGCCTGGATTTGAGCTTGTCCGGGCAGATCTGCTCTCGCACCCGGTCCACCAGGATCTCAGCTGCCGTACCGGGCAGGGAGCCCAGGCCGCTTCTCTTCAGCTCCTGGAGCGCTTGTCTTATAGAAACACCTGAGTTTCTGGACATGTGCATGACCTCCATGGGAGAGAAGGCGTGTAGATGCAGTTTAGGATGGTCCCGGTGGATGGTCTCCAGCATCCCGCAGTAGTCCTCCAGCTTCATCTCCGGAGCCAGTCCACCCTGCAGGCAGATTTCAGTGGCCCCCTGAGCCTCTGCCTCTGCCGCCCGGCTGAGGATCTGCTCGGAGGAGAGAAAATAGCTTTCTCGCTGCTTGAAAGAGCAGAAACGACAGGTTCCGGTGCATTTGTTGGTAAAGTTGATGTTGCGGTTGACCACAAAGGAGACGGCATCCCTGCCGCTCTTCTGGCGAAGGAAATTGGAGAGGCGAAACAGACGGATGGGCTGCTGCCAGAGCCGCTCGAGCTCATCCCGATCGGAATATGGATTGATGGTTCCGGAATAGGTCTCCGACAATCCGGCTACATTAGCAGCATCCGAGGTCATGAGATGTCTTCACCTTCCTTGCCGGGCAGCCTCCGCTCCTTGGGAATCTGGCTGACCAGCTTTCCATGAGAGTACAGACCGCAACCAAGCACATCCCCTCTATAAAATACCACCACATAGCCGCTCTCACACTGCTCTGCCGTCACAGCGTCAACTTCCTGAGTCTTGCCCTCCATGAAGAGCCTGGCAGAGGCTGCCTGCAGGTGCATGGTATTCTTCTCCGCATATGGGCCGAATACCTGCAGGGCGCAGGTGGTGGGCTTCCAGGGACGGTCTTTGCAGTTCATGATGCGCATGCCTATAGCCTCGTAAGAGAGCCCGGGAAGCTCAGAATCGCTTATGGCCCATATGCTCCTCGCCTTGCGGAAGAAGTTGTAGCCGGAGAAGACCGATTCCGGTATGGCAAACCTGGAGTTCCAGATCTCTGCCACAGCATCTCTGTCCAGGGGCTCAAAGACATTCCTAGCTCTTGACGATCTTGGCGACAAAGAATCCTCCTGTATCATTGATATGAGGATAATAGCGGGCGGCAAAGCGCATCTGCGGAGAGAAGATGGTGGCCTTCCACTCCTCTAAACCCGGGCATTCCCTGAGGCCGGGAGTCTTCACCTTCTCCAGGTGGGCGCCACTGCTTTCCTCAGCATCCAGAGCTGCCTGTACCACCATCTCATTCTCCTCCGGGGAATAGGTGCAGGTGGAGTAGACCACCACACCTCCGGGAACAGTCAGTCGCAAAGCGCTTTTCAGCAGGCCGATCTGCAGGGCCTGCAGGTCCAGAGATCTCTGACAGCTGCCGCGGGCTATAACCCCAGCGCCCCTCCTCTCCCGGCCCTCGGCGGAGCAGGGAGCATCCACCAGCACCCGGTGGAATAAGCCGCGGGGAAAGTTTCGGCCGTCGTAGCGGGTTATGGCCACATTCATGGCCCCCAGCCTCTCGCAGTTGGAGCGGAGTGCCGCCACCCGGGCCAGGGAGGGCTCATTGGCTATAACCAGGCCGCGGTTTTCCATCATCGCCGAGATCTGGGTGGTCTTGCTGCCCGGTGAGGCGCACAGATCCAAAATCCTCTCGCCGGGCTGGGGATCGAGCAGCAGGGGCGGGACCATGGAGAGCTCCTCCTGGATGTGGATGAAGCCCAGCAGGGTTTCCAGCAGCTTGCCGGGGCTTTCCACATCCAGCTTCAGCCCCAGGGGATACCACTGGAAGGGGCGGCAGTCCAGGCCCTGCTCCGCCAGCCGCTCCAGCAGCACATCCCTTCCGATCTTGAGGGTATTGATGCGGGCGGTGCTGATCAGAGGGCGGAACTGCACCGCCCGGAAGGCCTCCCAGTCCGGCACTATGTCCCTATATCGATCCAGGAAGTCCATGTGCGGTGCTTGAGCTTCCTGGCAGAAATAAATTGGCCTGAAAGGCCCGGGCAAATTGCTCTGCCAGGGCAATGCATCGCACTACCCGACACCCCTACCGACATCTTTAAATGGGGTACTGCTTACCTGGAGTAGCTGTTGGGCAGGTAGATCAGCTGGAAGATCGCTACCTTGGCATGGTAGAGGCCTCGGGTTCAAATCCCGACCTGTCCATATCTCTCTTTTTAGGGGCTATATCCTCTGCCAAGCCCAAAGGTCTTCGGGCTGAGGAATCAGGCCAAAAGCATTTCAATCCCCGGATCAATAAAGCAAGCATCATGGAGCGTGGCATGAATATGATCAAAGGAGAGGCCAGAGCAATATGCAGGAGATAGCTGAGATGCTGGGCCTGGCCTTCGCCATCGGCCTTACCGGTGCCCTGGCCCCCGGCCCGACATTGCTGGCCACAGTAAACTCCTCCCTCCAAGAGGGCTGGAAGGCCGGACCAAAGGTGGCGGCAGGCCATGCCCTGGTGGAAGTGCTGATATTCCTGGTCATCGTCGGTGGCCTGGCCACGGTCATGCAGGAGCACACCCGGGGGATTTCCATAGTGGGAGGCATGGCTTTGATCGCCTTTGGAGTCATGACTGCCATAGGGAGCCGGAGCGCCGTGCTGAAGGGGCCGGAGGGCAAGGCAAGCGGCAGCGCCTTTCTGGCAGGGGCGGTCACCAGCGCCGCCAATCCCTACTTCTGGATCTGGTGGCTATCCGTGGGAAGCGCCTTTTTGCTCTCCGGGCTCAACTCAGGCCTGATCATGGCTGCCGCCTTTATCATCGGCCATTGGGGAGCGGACTTCGGCTGGTACACCCTGGTCTCGGGCAGCCTGGACCGGGGGCGCAGCGTCCTCTCCCAAGCAAGCTACAGAGGCATACTGGGGATATGCGGGGCCTTCCTGATCTGCTTCGGGATCTACTTCTTGAGCCAGGCTTAAAGGATGAAGGATAGACCGTTCCATTCATCTCTCCAACTGCTTTTCCTTATGATCAGTACCGGGCCGCGCCAGCCTTAAATAAAGGCCGGAAGAGGTTTGAGAGGAGATTGCTGTATTGTCGATAAAGGATGACCTGGCCTATCTGCGATCCATAAGCTCATTTATAGCCCTGACCACATTTGTCTTCTTCCTGACATCGGTCATGGGCTACTGGGCAGCGGGGGCAGACCCGGACCTTGCCTCCCAGTGGAGGGCACAGCTGGATGCCCTGAGATGGATCCTGGAGCAGCCGCCCCTGATCATCATGATCATCATATTCCTCAAAAATCTCCTGGCCTCGGCCATGGCCATGCTCCTGGGGCTGGGCCTGGGGCTCATACCCCTGCTGGTCGCCACAAGCAACGGCTTTCTGCTGGGCGTCGTGGCTCATGGCGCAATTCAGCAGAGCGGCCCCTTATTTTTAGCGGCAGGAATCCTGCCCCACGGCATCTTAGAGCTGCCTGCGGTACTGGTCAGCATAGCCATAGGATTCAGGCTGGGCTATCTTCTGGCTTTAACCCTGGCCAGAGAGAAGGCCGACCTGTCCGGTGAGACCAGAATTGCAGTGCGCTTCCTCTGGCGCTATATAACGCCGACTCTGTTCCTGGCCGCCATCATTGAAACATTTATCACTCCCATTGCCATATCGGTGGTTCCATGACTGATTCCAAGATAAAATCAATTTCAAAAGAGAGCAAACAGGCCAAGCTTCCGAGAAAGGAAGATTTCAGCGAATGGTATCACGAGCTGCTCATGACTGCGGAGATCATAGACAATCGCTATCCTGTCAAGGGCATGTGCGTCTGGTTTCCCTTCGGATTTGCCATCAGAAAGAGCGTCTATGCAATCATCCGGGAGCTGCTCGATCCCGACCATCAGGAGACCCAGTTCCCCCTCATGATCCCGGAGAATGAGTTCATGAAGGAGGCCCAGCACATCAAGGGCTTTGAGGATGAGGTCTACTGGGTGACCTGCGGAGGGACAACTCCCCTGGAGGTTAAGCTGGCTCTGCGGCCAACAAGCGAGACTGCCATCTATCCCATGTTCAAGCTCTGGATCAGGTCACATGCCGACCTGCCGCTGAGAATTTACCAGATCGTCAACACCTTCCGCTATGAGACCAAGCACACCCGGCCGCTGATCAGGCTGCGGGAGATCACCTCCTTCAAGGAGGCCCATACCGTTCACGCCACCTGGGAGGAGGCGGCGGAGCAGGTGGAGACGGCGATTGCAAGATACTCCCAGTTCTACCGCCGCCTGGCCCTGCCCTTTCTGGTCAGCCGCCGGCCCAGTTGGGATAAATTTCCCGGGGCGGACTACACCACGGCCATAGATGTGATCATGCCCGACGGCAAGACCCTGCAGGTGGGCACCGCCCATCACCTGGGCTCCACCTTCGCCAGGACCTACGAGATCACATATGAGTCGGAGAGCGGGGAGCAGAAGCTGGTCTCCCAGACCTGCTACGGCATATCCGAGCGCTGCATCGCTGCTCTCATTTCGGTGCATGGAGACGAGAAAGGCCTGGCCCTGCCCTGGGAGGTGGCTCCGGTGCAGGTGGCCATTGTGCCCATTCTCTTAGGGGACAAGGAGAAGGTCTTGTCCGTCTGCCGGGAGCTGCAGGGCAAGCTCGCCACGGAGAAGATCCGGGTTCAGCTTGACACCAGCGATGAGAGGCCGGGAGCCAAGTTCTACAAATGGGAGATGAAGGGAGTGCCAATCCGCCTGGAGGTGGGGCCCAGGGACATAGAAAAGGGCGTGGTCACCCTGGTCCGGCGTGATGGGATCAAAAAGACTGTGCCCATGGATGGACTGGCTCTCGCCATAGCGGCAGAGGCAGAGGAGCTTCAGGCTGCCCTCTATCAAAAAGCCAGAGCCATCCACGAGAGCAAGGTCAAGGATGTATCCACCATCGAGGAGGCCCGAGCCCAGACCGAGGGGGGCGTGGCCCTGGTTCCCTGGTGCGGAGAGGTGGACTGCGGCCACCAGCTGGAGGACCAGGTAGGGGCCAATATGCTGGGCGAGCCGCAGTACCAGAGCTTCTCCGAAGCGGCCTGCGCCGTATGCGGCAAAAAGAGCGCGGGAAGGACCTACATGGCCCGGCAGTACTGAGAAGAGCCATCTCTTCTCTTAATTCGACGATTGTGGTTAGGCACTATTAGACAATTTCAAAGAGCTATGTGGTAATTATGCCTCTTTCAATGATTATTGTGGTTCCAGATTAATCTTTTTCAATTGGCTGATTTGGCCATGCTGTAAGGAGCAGAAGATGAAATCGACGAGGATAGCGGCTAATCTTTCCACAAATCCGGCAGGAATAAGAGCATCACAGGCAGAATCTCCATTCTTCCGATGTACATG
>CALMJN010000201.1 GCA_937864385.1 uncultured Methanosarcinales archaeon
CCCCAGACATTGGCAATCTCATGGGGATCAGCGACAACGGTGGTGGTGCCCCTGGGGACGACAGCCCGGGCATACTCCGGGACGCTGACCATGCTGCTTTCTATGTGAACATGCCCGTCGATGAACCCCGGAGCTATTATCCGGCCATCCATCTCCAGTACCTTCCTGGCGCTGGAGCACTCAAATCCCACAATCCGGCCCCTGTGCACCGCCACATCGGCCCGGTAAACCTCACCGGAGAGGACATTGGCCAGAATGCCGCCGGACAGCAGCAGATCAACCTCAACCTCCCCCCGCGCTGCTGCTATGAGCTCCTCTCTCATCTCCATCTCAGCCTCTCCTGACCTTCAGCCTCTCCCCCTCCTTGGCCAGGATGACCACCCGCTCACCCTTCTCCACCGGCTCCTCCGCCTCCGCCCGCCAGTACTCCCCCTGGAAGAGCACATACCCCTCCCGGTCCAGCCGGTCCAGGGCCTCTGCCGTCTCTCCCACCAGCCTTCCTGATGCCAGGGGGGCAAAGCGGGCCTTGGCCACCTTGTACATGGCAAAAGCCACAAAGCCCGCCAAAATCAATGAGGGCAAAATTATCGCCGCCGCCATGGACCTCTGATAGCCTCCCGGCACATACCACTCCGGAAAGCTGGTGGGAACGAATAGAATGCTGCCCACCATGACGCATAAGAGACCGGCCAGAGCCAGGATGCCGAATGAGTGGCCGTGCAGCTCCGCCAGTATCAGGCCCAGGCCCAGCAGAATCAGGAATATGGCTCCGACATTGACATTGAATCCCAGGCCGATAAGCCCCAATGCCAGAGCCACCACGCCCAAAGCCTCCGATCCCAGCCCGGGGCTGGACAGGCCGAAGATGAGGGCATAAAGGCCCACCAGCATCAGAATCCCGGCCAGGGTGGGATCGGAGAGGGCCTTCAGCAGCCTCAGGTTCAATGGAACCCCGAACTGCTCTATCCTGGCCTGAGATGTGTTGAGGGTGAGATTCTTGGCCCGGCTGCCGTTTATCTGCCCCAGCAGCTCCTCCGGCGAGGCGGCGATGTACTCGATCACCCCATACTCCTTGGCCTGATCGGCATTGAGGTTGAGATTGGAGAGCACAAACTCCCTGGCAGCAGTCTCATTTCTGCCCTGGGAGCGGGCCTTCTCCTGTATCAGGGCCACAATGGCATTGGTGGTCTTGCTGTCGTTGACCGGCTCCACCTGGCCCAGAGGAGAGAGCTGCACCGGCTGGGCCGATCCGATGATGCAGTGAGGGGCCATGGCCGCCACATCCGATCCTATCAGAATCAGAGTCCCGGCAGACCAGGCCGCCGCCCCGGAGGGGTAGACATAGCCGATCACCGGAACCTTCGACTCCTCCATCAGCTTGAGGATCTCATAGGTCTCGGTCAGCCCTCCGCCGGGCGTATCCAATAGCAGCATCACCGCGCTGCTTTTCTCCCTCTCCGCCGCCTGCAGGGCAGAGGAGACTATATCGTCGCTGGCCGGAGTGATGGGGCCTTTCAGTTCTACGGCCAGCACATCTCCAGACTGGGCTGCAAAAGCAGACGGACCGGTGCAATAGCATATCAAAAAAAATAGAAGACATAGGTATATTCCGCCCCTGACTTTGGAC
>CALMJN010000202.1 GCA_937864385.1 uncultured Methanosarcinales archaeon
TTTTATATTAGTACGTGTCCGAAAGTGTTTTATTCACTCTATGCGAACTCAAGCGGCGTATATCAAAGGAAGAGGAGGCTAAGATTCCGATGGCAACAAGAGAGGGCAGTTTCTCTGTTGAGGACATGAAGAACGTCCAGATCAATATCGGAGCTGTCGTTAAAGAGGCTGATGAATGGGATCAGGAGATGGGTCCATTCCCCAAGCCAGGTGTGGCAACGCTTCGTGACTGGGACTTCAAGATTTGCAACCGGTACAAGATCATGTACTCTCCGGCAGACGATACATGCACCCTCTGTACCTATGGCCCGTGCGATCTGACCGGTGATAAGAAGGGCGCCTGCGGCATTAATATGGCAGCCGCCTGCGGCAAGATCGTTCTGGTTGCGGTTTTAATGGGAACCTGCGCCCATACCGCTCACGGCAGGCACCTGTACCACTGGTGTCTGGACAAGTTCGGAGACATGCCATTCGATATGGGCAGCGAGATCCTGGTGGATGCTCCCCTTTATCGCACCATCCTGGGCAAGAAGCCCAAGACCCTCAAGGACTTCGGCGAGGCACTGGAGTACTGCGAGGAAGAGATCGTGCAGCTCCTGGCAGCCACTCACACCGGTCAGGAAGGATTCTATATGGACTTCGAGTCCAAGTCTCTGCACGGCGGCATGATCGACTCCCTGGGCAAGGAGATCTGCGATATGCTGCAGACGGTGGCTTATGACATGCCCCGCGGCGCAGCCGATGCCCCCCTGGTGGAGATCGGCATGGGCACCCTGGATCAGAATAAGGGCGTTCTTATCGCCTACGGCCACAACCTGGCAGCGGGCGCTGAAGCCATGATCTTTGCCGAGAACAATAACCTCTGGGACAAGGTCGATATCGGCGGCGTATGCTGCACCGCCATTGATCTCACCAGGATCACTGAGACCGGCAGACCCTCCAGGATTCCCGCCAACCTGGGACCCAAGGCCAAGGTGGCCGGAGCCATGGGCTGGTGGAGAAAGATGGTCCGGGCCGGAATCATGGACACTGTGATTGTGGATGAGCAGTGCGTATTCTGCGATGTGCTGGAGGACTGCCAGGAGCGGCATATTCCCGTGATCGCCAGCAACGATAAGATCATGCTCGGCCTTCCCGACAGGACCAATGACTCGGCCGATGCCATTGTTGAAGATCTTGTCAGCTTCAAGATTCCCGGTGTCGCAATCCTCGATCCAGTCAAGGCCGGAGAGGTGGCCATCAGGACTGCCATCGCCGTCAAGCCCAAGCGCGAGCAGTTCAAGAAGGAGAGCCTTTTCACTGAGCAGCAGTTCAAGGACACCCTGGCCAAATGCACCCAATGCAATGAGTGCGCCTTCGTCTGCCCACCCCACATCAGGATCAGCAACCTGATAGCTGAGGCCCTCAAAGACAATCTGGAGCCTTTCTCCTCCACCTATGAGGTATGTGTGGGCTGCCAGAGATGCGAGCAGGCCTGTCCCCAGGAGATTCCCGTCCTGAAGCTCTATGAGTATGCCAACCGCGAGTACATCAAGAACCAGAAGTTCAAGATGAGGGCCGGCAGGGGACCTGTGCTCGATACCGAGATCAGAAAAGTTGGTGCGCCCCTGGTGCTGGGCCAGATTCCTGGAGTCATAGCCCTGGTAGGCTGCTCCAATTATCCCAACGGCACTAAAGAGTGCTATGACATAGCCAAGGAGTTCGTGGATCGAGGCTATATCGTGGTTGCCACAGGCTGCATGGCCATGGATATGTCCCTGTACAAGGATGAAGAGGGCAAGACCATCTGGGAGCAGTATGAGGGTGCATTTGATGGCAGGAACATCTGCAACATAGGATCATGTGTGGCCAATGCCCATATCCACGGTGCAGCCATAAAGGTAGCCACCATCTTCGCTCACAGGAATGAGCGTGCCAACTACGATGATATCGCCGACTATGTCTTGTCCAAGGTAGGAGCTTGCGGCGTGGCCTGGGGAGCATACTCCCAGAAGGCAGCATCCATCGCCACCGGCGTGAACAGGCTTGGCATCCCGGTGGTCGTTCAGCCCAGCTCGGTCATATACCGCAGGACATTCATGGGCCGGACGGACAAGCCCGAGGACTGGATGGTCATAGACGCCAGAGACGGCTCAACGCAGCAGATAGAGCCCGCACCTGAGGCCATGCTCTATATCGCCGAGACCAAGGAGGAGGCCATGCTGGAGATGGCAAAGCTCTGCTTCCGACCCTCCGATAACACCCAGGGCAGAGGAATCAAGCTGACCCACTACTGCGATATCTCCATGAAGTACTTCGGCAAGCTGCCCGACGACTGGCATCTCTTCGTACGCGACGTCAAGGATCTGCCCCTGAACTATCAGGCACAGATGATGAAGGAGCTTGAGGAGAAACACGGCTGGAAGATCGATTGGAAGGCCAAGAAGTTCATCTCCGGACCGCTGAGGCCCGCTGATGTCAGCTTCGACCCCACGAACATCCCGCGCAAGATAAGGGCCAAGAAGTGAGGACATAGGAGGAGATAAAAATGGCAGCAGACGTTAAGAAGGGTATCGACACCACCAGGAATGCCATTCCCTTTGAGATGGCCCAGATCCCCGGGCCGGAGATGGCAAAGACCTATATGCCTAAGGTCATCGGCGCGATCATCAAGAAGGCTAACAGGCCTCTGCTCGTGGTAGGAGCAGAGCTCTTCGATGATCCAGTAATGTTCGACAAGATGATTGAGATGGGAAAGATGGGAATTCCCATTGCCGCCACGGCGCATTCCGTAAAGGGCTTTGTGGATAGGGGCTATCTGGACAAGGTATACCAGATCGGCCTGCATCCGTTGACCAACTTTTTGAGGTTCCCGGACTGGAAGGGCCTGGATGGACAGGGCCAGTATGATGTGGTCATATTCCTGGGCATCTACTACAAGTTCGCCAACGGCATGCTCTCCACATTGAAGAGCTTCAACCGGGACATCAAGCGTGTCTCCATTGACCGGTATTACCATGTCAATGCGAATATGACCTTCGGGAACATGGCCTTCAATCCGGACGACTATCATGCCGCCGTGGATGAGGTAATCGCAGCACTGAAGAAATAGAGTTTATCACATAACAGAAGAACAGAAGAGGTGTATTAATGGCAGACATAAAGTTGGATATATCCCCCATGTATGAGGGCGAGAGAATCAGAAAGGACGATCTATGGGTAGAGTTGGGCGGCCCCAAGGCAGACGGATTCGAGCTGTCCCTGGCTGCATCAATGGATGAGGTCCAGGATGGAAAGGTGACTGTTATCGGTCCCGACCTCAAGGATATTGCAGAGGGCTCCACCATTCCCTTCGCCATGATATTCAAGGTCGCCGGAGAGAAGATTGAGAAGGACCTGGAGTCCATCATCGAGAGGCGCAACCACGCTCTGCTCTCCTACATATCCGGTCTCATGCATCTCAACCAGAGATATGATATCTGGATGAGGATAGGCAAGGGCCTGAAGAAGAAGGGCGTTACCTCCTGGGTTGAGGTCTTCACCCCGGTCATTGAGCTGTACAAGGCAGAGATGCCCTTCATCGAGAAGCTGGAGATCACCATTGTCACCGACCCGGCCCAGGTTAAGGCCGAGCTGGCCAAGGCCATGGAGGTATACAAGGCCCGCGACGAGAGGGCCAAGGGACTGCACGATGATGACGTCGATGTCTTCTACGGCTGCACCCTCTGCCAGGCCTTCGCCCCCACCAGCGCCTGCGTGGTCACTCCGGACCGCCCCTCCCTGTGCGGAGCCATCACCTGGTTCGATGGACGCGCGGCAGCCAAGGTGGACCCAGAGGGCCCCCAGTTCCCCATTGAGAAGGGAACCGCGGTGGATGAGATCACCGGCGAGTATGCCGCCATCAATGAGATGGCTGAGAAGAGGTCCGGCGGCGAGTACAGCAGGATGCTGCTCTACACATTCTTCGATGCACCCCACACCTCCTGCGGCTGCTTCGAGACCATCGGCTTCTACATGCCCGAGGTTGACGGAATTGGCCTCGCTGACCGCGACTTCAAGGGCGCAACCCCCAACGGACTGCCCTTCTCCACCATGGCCGGCCAGACTGGCGGCGGCAAGCAGGTGGTAGGATTCCTGGGCATGGGCATTCTCTACTACTTCTCCCCCAAGTTCCTCCAGGCCGATGGCGGCTGGAGAAGGATCGTCTGGATGTCCAAGGGCCTCAAGGAGAGGGTAAAGGCAGGCATCGATGAGGACATGCTGGCCAAGATCGCCACCGAGGACGATGCCAAGGATATCGAATCTCTGAAGGCCTTCCTGCTCAAGGTCAACCACCCCGTGGTGGACGGCGTCGCCAGAAAGGTCGACGGCAAGAAGGTCACCGAGGGCTGGAAGCTCGAGGATATTTCCGACGAGATCAAGGAGAAGGTCATGGCCTATATCGAGAAGACCGGCGGCGACATCAACATCGACACAGTCAAGTCCGAGCTGGCTCTGACCGAAGGCCAGTTCATGCAGGTCGTCGAGGCTCTCCAGGAAGACGGCGTTCTCGAGTGAGCAAAAGGAAATCAAAGAGGGTGAAAAATCTATGCAGCTTAAACTCAAGAAGAAGGAAGCAGCTCCAGCCGCGGCTCCAGCAGCCGCGCCTGCAGCAGGCGCAGCAGCACCAGCTCTATCCATGTCCGGCAGCGCCGGCGGCATAAAGCTGATTTTAAAGGACGCCAAGATCAGCATAGACAAGGTGGTTCTCGCCAAGTAGAGTCCCACCTTATTTTCTCCCTTTTTTAGGGAGAAAGGGCGGACTTTTATGAGGCGAGGCTAATTGTTCTGGTTTCAAAGTGAGGGAGATAACTATGCAGCTCAAGCTTAAGAAGAAGGAAGCAGCTCCAGCCGCGGCAGCGCCAGCAGCAGCGGGCGCAGCAACAGCAGCTCCGGCTTTCGCTATGCCAGCAGCATCATCGGGTGGAATGACCATTGAACTCCGAGGTGCATCCATCCACGTGGCGGAAGTTGTCATAAAACCGAAAAAATAAGGAAGGCTAGACCTTGGGGAAAGTAATAGCGGTAACCGGTAAGGGCGGCACAGGCAAGACTGCTGTGACCGCGATGCTCATCAGACACCTGGTCAAGAATTGCGGAAATAAATACCGCATGCTCGTAATCGATGCCGAT
>CALMJN010000203.1 GCA_937864385.1 uncultured Methanosarcinales archaeon
ACCAACCTCATCCTTATGGCATGAACATGAGGGCTGCAGGCCACCACGCAGGCCCCGCAGCCGTAGCATTTGTTGGGATCGACCTCCGCCTTGAGCTTCTTGCCCGGCGGGTCTGGCTTCATCTCGATGGCCCCGAAGAAGCACGTCTCGACGCAGTCCTGGCAGCCGTCGCAGACTGCCTTGTGCACCTCTGCCCGGAGATGGCTCTTGGCCAGGCCCCGCTCCAGGGTGCCGAACTTCAGGCCCGGGTCGAAGATGATGCAGCAGTCGCGGCAGCAGTTGCATATCTCGTTCAGGCGCGGGGAGAGGCCAAACGGCCAGGTGTGGACCAGGCCCGCCTCCTCGCCTTCGCGGCAGACCCGGTCGGAGTCGATCGATGCCTGGTTCCAATCGAGGTGCATGACGATGTTGTCGAGACGAGCCGTTCCGGCCGCGGCCATGGCCTCGGCCACGGGCACTATTCTGGGAGGTATAGCCGGATCATGCCTGCCCTTGATCTCAATCTCCGCTGCCTCCTCCCGCTCCAGGTCCACCGTTTTCTGCCGGCTGCTTATGGAGGGGGTGGGCTTGACTGCGATCCGGCAGACAATGGGCTCGCCGGTGGATATGCCGCCTAAAATGCCTCCGGCCCGATTGCTATCAAATGCCACCCGGCCGTTCCTCCAAAGCAGAGCATCGTTCATCTCGCTGCCCTTAAGGCAGGCGCACCCCCAGCCAGCCCCAATTTCCACCGCCTTCACCGCTCCGATGCTCATGAGGCTTCTCGCCAGATCTGCATCCAGCTTGTCGAATACCGGCTCGCCCAGGCCAGGCGGCACTCCATCGGCCACTATCTCCACCATCCCCCCCAGGCTGTCGCCCTCTTTTCTCACTGCCTCCAGCCGCTTTAGCATCCTCTCTGCTGCAGCCGGATCGGGGCAGCGGACGGCATTTGACTCCGCCAGAGACGCAAGCTGCATCAAATCAAGAGGAGGTATCTCGGCCCTGATTCCGCCCAGCTCGGTGACATAAGCGGCTATATCTATGCCCCACTGCCCCAGCAGCTTTCTGGCCACCGCCCCCGCCGCCACCCGGCCCACCGTCTCCCGAGCCGATGCCCGGCCTCCCCCCCGGTGGTCACGAATGCCGTATTTCATCTGATAGGTGTAGTCGGCATGTCCCGGCCTGGGCCTATTCTGGAGCAGGTCGTAGGCGGAGGAGTCGGCATCCCTGTTCCAGACCAGAAGGGAGATGGGCGTGCCTGTGGTTTTGTCCTGGAAGAGCCCGGATAAGATCTCCACCCGGTCCTCCTCTCTCCGGGAGGTGGATGCCCGGCTCTGCCCCGGCCTTCTCCGCTCCAGCTCTTTCTGGATATCTTCTGCGGAAAGGGCCAGGCCAGCCGGGCAGCCGTCCACCACCACGCCCACGGCCCGGCCGTGTGACTCTCCCCAGGTGGTGATTCTAAAGATGCGGCCAAAGCTGTTCCCGGACATAATCGCACCAAATCCATCAGACTGCTGTCAATCGCATTTGCTTTTACTGGTAGATAAGCCCTCCCGAGAGCGGGGCGTCGTGTCCCGGCCTTGGGGAATGAACCATAATGATTGCCCAGAGCATTAGGGCCGGCTGGACCTATCTGATGCAATATGCATTGGGTGCCCGGGAGCGGATGGATCAAGAACGGCCGTCTTTATAATAAAGAAAACGGCTTCAGGCCCTTCTCGGCCCGAAGACCTTCTGCAGAAGCCTGCCTGCCTTCTTCTCCCCACCGGGCCTGGGCTCCACAATCGCCGCCGGGGGAGGTGATCCCCGTTCATGGCGCACCGAAGCCCTCCGGGAGGCTGCCTCTACCACATCGTCTTTGATCACTATCTGGGTGGAGACGCCGCCGTGCCTGGACTTTCTGGGTCGGACATTCACCGTGATAGGCCGCTCGATCTCATTGCTGACCAGCATGGCCACTCCCGGCGGAAGCCTCTTGATCTCCTCCTCCAGCTCCCCGGTCATTCCCTCCAGCCCTTTGGAGAGGGCCTTGAGATCATTGGGATTGGTCACCCTCATGATGATCTGGGTGTTGCATTGAGATATGACATTCTTGTCCACCCGGGCCGGCCTCTGGCTGATGACCATCAGTCCCAGTCCGAACTTCCTGCCTTCGGCGGCGATGGTGCGCACTATATTGGTGGAAGCAGCATTTCCCGTTCCCCGCTCCGGTATGTAGTTGTGCGCCTCCTCTATCACCACCATTCCCGGAGATATCAGCCGCCGCTTTCTGGCCTCAAAGATATCGGTCAGAAGGCGGGAGACGATCATGGATTGCAGCTCCGGCAGTATGCCGGTCATATCTATCACCGCCGCTCTCCCCGGCCGGAGCAGCTCAGCAACCGGGGTCTCTGTCCCGGAGAAGAGCCCCAGCTCCAGGAGCGACTCCAGCTGGCCCACCAGGTTCCATTTGGATTTGGAGTTGCTGCGCACCACCTGCTCGATTATATCCTCCAGGGTGTAGACATCGGTCTCCGATCTCAGGGCACTGATGGCCTCGTATAAGAGGCCCAGCTGGCCGCTGCTGCTGCTCTCATGAGCGATCATCTTGGCCACCTCGCGTGCTGAGAGGTTGAGACCGTTGAAACGGAAGGGGCGGTCCGCTCTGGGATTCATGGCCATCTCTCCCGGGGTGTAGACTGTGACGGGATAGCCCCGAGGCTTGACTTTGTAGCGGGAGAAGTCCCCCACTCGATTGGCCTCTTTCATGGAGGCATATTCACCATGAGGATCGATTATGAGCAGGGATACCCGTCTCTCCAAGAGCTCCTCCAGGATCACAGCGGCGGTATAGGATTTTCCCGAACCGGTCTTGGCCAGGACGCTGCAATGCTTCTGCACCAGGGTGTTGGCATCCAGCTCCACCTGTATATCATATCCGCGCAGCATGCCGATGTACATATCTCCCCGGGCCAGGCCGAGCGTGGCCTTGATCAGCTTCTCGTCGGCTATGAATACCGGATCTCCCGGACGGGCCGGGCTGGTGGGAAGGTGGAGCTTGCCGCTATTGAGCACGCCGATGACCCTGGCCTCGGCTATCATCATCTCTCGAGAATCATAATTTCTGGCCGCATCGGAGAGCTGGTTTACGCTATAGGCGGAATTGGAGCGCTTCACGTCCTCCACCTGGGCTAAAATCCAGTCCCTTCCCCCATCCGCCCTGGCCTTGATATAGGTGCCCCGGCCAACCTCTTTGTTTATCAGAAACTTGAACGCCAGAGGATTGGTCTCACCGACTATGGTCCCCACCTCTCCCTTGCCTATGGACATCAACATATCATGTCTCCATGAAACTCTGGAGGTTTTTTAAGATCGTCATCGCCTTATAAATGAACCTCATTATCGCATTTCATCTCCGGCTGCAGTTGGCTTCTGCCTTCTTGCTACTTCCCATCCTAGTTAAGCGTCTTGAAGTATAAAAAGATTGAGCTATAAAGCTGTGAGCCCCGTCTGCCTTCCGCAGGATTTATTTCCGATACTTGTATATCTCCCTGGAAAAAGGGAGAAGAACATGGGTATATCAGCTGCAAAGGTCATCTTGTTAAGCATATTCCTCTTCCTGGGAATGCTGCTGCCGGGAATTGTCTTCCAGCCGAAGTCATCTTTTGAGGTCTGGAATATAAATGAGAGCGACTTTCCCCCTAACTCCTCCCATCCCCAGGAGAAGCTGGCCTTCCTGCTCAATTACGCCATCCTGGCTCCATCCAGCCATAACAGCCAGCCCTGGAAGTTCAATGTCTCGGACGACGAGATATCGTTGTATGCCGACCGGTCCAGATGGCTTTCCGTAGCCGATGCTGATAAAAGGGAGATCTATATCAGCCTGGGAGCCGCCCTGGAAAATCTGATCATAGCGGCAGAGCATTTCGGCTATAATTGCACCGTCTCTGCCTTCCCCGGCGAAGAAGATCTGATGGCCTCGGTAAAATTGCAGGCGGGCATTCCCGCTCCCTCCAATTCAGTTCTATTTCCAGCCATAACCTCCCGTCAAACCAACCGCAATCCATATGAGATGCAGGCCCTCTCCCAGGCCGATCTGGATCACCTCCTCGGCTTAAGCTCCCATCCCGATGTAGCTGTATTCTTGAGCCAGGATCCGGATACAATTGAGGCTTTCCGGGAACTGGTGGTAGAAGCAGACGGCATTCTATATTCCGATATCAACTACAAGAGCGAGCTGGGCCGCTGGCTGGGCCCGGGTGTGATGGGGCCCAGAGGAGTGGAGGCCAAGCTGGCTCAGCTGGCGGTGGTCTTTCT
>CALMJN010000204.1 GCA_937864385.1 uncultured Methanosarcinales archaeon
CACAGCCCCTCAGAGCGGTGCTGCGATCCTTGTGCAGTGCCTGGTCGAGCAGGGCGTAGAATTCGTGTTCGGCTATCCTGGCGGCGCGGTGCTGCCGATCTATGACGCGCTCTACGCCAGCGAAGATCTGCGCCAAACAGAGGCTGTATAGCCAATATTTGTATATGAATTGGTCATCGACGAGGTCGAGAAGGTCGTCAAGCGCGACGCCGAGAAGAAGGACCCTCACCTCGAGGTCAACCGCCTGGTCCTGCTGGCCTTCTTCGGGGCTTCGGAGGGGGTCGCGCTCAAGGACGGCATGGTCGCGGTGACCGACGCGGCCAAGGTCAAGATCCACGCCGATTTCAAGGAGAAGCTGACCTACGACCCCAAGACGGTCAAGGACGAGGCCGACCTCGTTTCCAAAGCCGCCGACCTCCTCGTCGACCCCGAGTTCACGGCCAAGCTCATGAAGCACCTGAGCTGTGGCTGTGAGCGGGAGATGCTGGAAAAGCTGCACTTCAGATTGCAGGAACCTGTGACTGCAACTTACCCAACCAAGGATCAGGAAAAAAGATACCCTGCTATCAAAGCAGGATATGCTTACTCTAAAACCACATGCAGAGGGAACTGGTGGCTGCCCAGCTTTCCCTCATAATTCGCGGCGGAGATCTTCAGAACGCCGGGCACCCGGCAGGCAGCATTGATTCCCGCCTTCATCGCCGCGCTGATGGCCTCCTTGGAGACGCCATTGATCACTATCTCGAAGACGGCTGAGACATCCTCGGCCAGGGTGCAGACGCCGTCCTCACGAAGGGAGGTGCAGAAGGCGGTGTTGGTGGAGGCCTTGAGGAACTTGTATTTGGAGCCCACCTTGGAGCCGCTTGCAACCACCCCACCGGGGAAGGGGGTGATACAGCCCCTGACCCTGCCAATGGCATTGGCCGCCGCCTCGGCAGCCATCAGGCCAGCCGCCTGGTTCTGGGCCAGTATCAGGAAATTGCCCCCAGCTATTCCATCTACCGCGCCGAAGCTCTCCTCGATGATGAAGTCTCCGGACATGAGGGGGATCTTCCAGACTTTGCGCCCGCATAGCTCAGCCTGTTTTTCGAAGCCGTCCCCAAAGAACTTCAGCTTTTTGCCGGTGTCAAACTGCTTCTCTGCCTCCTGCATGCCATTGAAGGCAGCAGTGGTTGGAGCAGTCAACACACACTGGCCAAGCCGGTTGAGCATTGAGCTCTCCAGATTCTTATAGCCCATATTGCAGATCAGCATATTGACTCCAGGCCTTTCGTCCGGGGTTTCATCCCCTCCCAAGATGCACTCTATTCCTGCCTCCGCTGAGCATCCAATAACCGAGGTGCCAAAGCCTGTGGCCTCCTGGGCAGCAACCATAGCCCAGTGCTGGGTAACAGCAGTGATTGTAACCCTGGCCACCTTTATGGGAAAGCCCTCGGCAAAGGTATCCTCTATTGTAACTCCATTGATCTCCATATCATCCCCATCCTGTTTTTCTACTCTGGATTGTAAACCGCAAGATCAAAATCCGTATCCTGTTCCCCTGACGTTTCAAGGGCCGCCGCGGCACAGACCGGCCTCTCCAGGGGCAGATCATAAGCCCGGCGGGCGATCTCTTCCGCGCTAGGCCCGCCCAGGGCCATAGCCTCGAAGCCGGTCTTCTCATATGTGGCCACCATATAGGCCGCCCCATCTCTCAGGTCGAACTGCCTGATCCGATACTCCTCTTTCCTGGCTATGCCCAGCCATCCCATCTTTCCCCGCACCACGCCGGCAATGCGGGGTGTGTCCAGCTCATCCCTCTCGTAGCCGTAGGCGACAAGGCTGATGGCCAGAGCATCCAGGGGCTTTCCTCCGTCCTCGATCCTCTCCATGATCATATCCGCCTGGGTGCCATTGGCCACAACTGCCGTGGCTTCGCCAATCCGGATGCAGTTGTAGGCGATGTAAGGATTCCGGGCCAGGTCGGCAGAGTCAATGGGCGAGACCATGATGCTCTGGCCGCGCACCTCTGCCCTGCGATTGGGAAAAGAGCGGGAGGAGACTCTGTAGGCTGCAAAGCTCCTCTCCTCGCTGCGGCCTATGGCCACGATTCGCCCCACGTACATGCCTAGTCAACCAGACCGTACCTGGCCATATTATCCTCTGCCATATCCTTGATCTGGCTCAGCATATCGGCGCACTCCGTCTTCTTAAAGAGGTGCTTGTATCTGCCCTGCAGCTTGAGGTACTCCTCCACCGGCTTGGGCCGGCGGATCTTCTTGACTCCCACCAGCTTGCCATTCTCGTACTCCAGCAGCGGCCATAGACCGCTCTCCACCGCCAGGCGGGCCAGCTCTATCATGGTGCCAGCATCAAACGTCCATCCGGTGATGCAGGGGGCATTGACCTGCAGATAGGACGGCCCGTTGATCTCCAGCGCTCTCTTGACCTTGCGGCGCAGATCCACGGGATAGGCTACCGAGGCCGTAGCGACGTAGGGAACCTTATGGGCCAAGGCTATGGCCGGCATGTCCTTCTTTGGCCTGGGATTGCCCTGGCTCTGGCTTCCTGAGGGGGTGGTGGTGGTGTGCACGCAGAAGGGGGTGGAGCCGCTTCTCTGAACGCCGGTGTTCATGTAGGCCTCATTGTCGTAGCAGACATAAAGTATCTTGTGGCCTCGCTCGAACATGCCCGAGTTGGAGCCCATGCCGATATCGAATGTGCTCCCGTCTCCACCGATTATTACAACATTGGTGTCCTTTCCCCGGCGCTTGAGCATGACCTCCACTCCGGAGGCCACGGCGGACTGGTTCTCGAATAAGGAATGAAGCCACGGCACGCACCAGGCGCTCTCCGGGAAGGGGGTGGTGGTGACCTCCAGGCATCCCGTGGGAGAGACCACGATAGTGTTCGGCCCCGCCGCATCCAGGACCAGCCGGATGGTGGTGGGCATGGCACATCCTGCGCAGGCTCGGTGGCCGGGCGCAAGCAAAGAATTATCCATTTTTCTCAAGCCTCCCTAAAGGATCTCCTTTCTCAGAGCCAGGAATTCAAACTCAGACAGATCTCCCTTGCGGGCTGCTTCTGCCTTTTCCACTATCTTTCTGATGTCCTTGATGGTGATATCCCGGCCTCCCAGGCCGGCAGCAAAGCCGATGATGGGCGTTCTGATGCTGCTGCTATAGAATGCCGCCTTGAGGTCCGTTACCAGGCCGGCCTCCCCGCCGATTGCCACATCCTTTTCCATAACCGCAATCACTGCCGCATCTTTGAGGGCTTTCCTCAGAGCCTGTACCGGGAAAGGCCGGTAGCTTCTGATCTTCAAGAGGCCTACCTTCTTGCCCTCGGACCGCATAGCATCAATGGCATCCTTGACCGTGCCAACGACTGAGCCCAATGTGACTATTACTATCTCTGCGTCGTCCAGGAAATAGCCGTCTATGAGCCCTCCGTAGTACCTTCCAAAGCTCTCCTCAAACTGGCGGGCCACCTCCTCTATCTTGGGGAGGGCCTTTAGCTGAGCCTCGAACTGCTGATATCGGAACTCTGTATAGGTGGATGGATCGGCGAAGGCTCCGAAGGTCATGGGACGGGCCGGATCAAGTATATGCTCCGGCTTAAAGTCAGGCAGAAACTCGCGAGCCTTCTCCTTGTCCAGCAGCTCCACCGGCTCGTATACATGGGTCAAAACGAAGCCATCCATGCAGACCATCACCGGAGTTCTGATATCTCTGTCCTCGGCGATCTTGTAGGCCTGGAGGGTGGCATCCACCGCCTCCTGAACATTCTCGGCATAGATCTGAATCCAGCCCACATCGCGAGCCCCTATGGAATCCTGCTGGTCGTTCCAGATGTTGAGAGGCGCTCCCATGGCCCGGTTGGCCACATTCATGACCAGGGGCATTCTCAGGCCTGAGACATTGTAGAGCACCTCGTACATCAGAGCCAGGCCCTGGCTGGTGGTGGAGGAGTAGCCTCTGCCGCCGGCAGCGCAGACGCCCACCAGCACGGAAAGAGCGGAGAACTCGGAGTCAACCGTGAGAAATTCGCTATCAAGCTCACCATTTGCCACCATCTGGGAGAGGTTCTCCACGATGTGGGTCTGGGGGGTTATGGGATAGGCGGAGATGACATCCGGCCGGCAGCACATCACCGCATGGGCTATGGCATAAGATCCCTCTACCACCTTCATATTGGCCGTATTATTGCTCATTACTTCTCCTCCAGGACCATGGTAATTGCCATTCTGGGACACTCGTTAGCGCATACACTGCAGCCCTTGCAGTAGTCCAGGTCGGGGATAAAGAGCCCTTCCTCCTGGTGAATGCAGCCCTCAGGACAGTAGATCTCACAGAGGCTGCATTTTATGCACTTCTCATGATCGAAAACGGGCACGAAAGTCCGCCAGGCACCGGTCTTTGTGATACGGGTGCTGCACGGATCAACCAGACTTCCGGCTTTGATAACCATTAAGATACCCTCTCATAGGCGGTTTTAATGGCCAGCAGGTTCTTTTTGCCCAGCTCGCCACTGAAGCGCTCGGATATGGCCTTGTTCAGGCTCTCAATGCCAACCTCTTTGCTGGCTCCGCAGAATGCGCCCAGCATGGTGGTGTTGACTATAGGTCTCTTAAGGATCTCCATAGCGATCTTGGTGGCATCTATGGTGATCACCTCGGCCTTCGTCTTGAGCTTCAGGGCTTCTGGAGATCGGTCTGTATTGATTATGATCTTCCCGCTCTCTTTCAGGCCGCTGGCCACATCCACCACATCCAGCAGGGTCACATCCTGGACTATGACATAATCCGGCTCATAGATCTGACTTCTGATTCGGATGGGCTGATCGGCGATTCTGGCAAAGGCCATCACCGGCGCGCCTCTCCTTTCCACTCCAAAGGCCGGAAATGCCTGTGAGAACCTCTTGTCCTCAAAGGCGGCAACGGCAATTATCTCGGCCGCAGTGACAGATCCCTGACCCCCACGACCATGCAAGCGTATCTCTTTCAATGACCTGACCTCCAATATTCGCGCTCTGATCTACACTTCTGCGCGAAAAAGAGGCGAGTAAATATATCTCTTTCGGAGCCGCGGCAGGTTCTTATGGGAGATCTTCCACTTATGCCTAGTTCAAGCCGCCTGCCCATTGGCAGCGGCGAATGAAGGATAGCCTATGGATAACAGGAACGAGATAGCTTCAGCCGTTAGAGAGGCAAAGAAGAACCTGGGTGAGGCAGCAGACTTTCGGGTGGCGGATGCACTGGACATCCTGGAGGGCATGGCCCCCTTTTTGGATAGAGAAGCTGTTGTAAAAATCAAATGCAAGAGCTGCGACAATTATGCTTCAAGCTCTTTTCCATTGAGCCGGGACTTCTATGCCGTGGATGAAGGCGAATACTGTCATGCCCGGCAGGCCTCTATCAAGAATCTGACGGTATCCAAGCTCGCCAGCTGCTCTTACTATTCCCACCAGGCCTCCCTGGATCTGACGGATCTCGGAAAAAAGATCATGGAAGAGGACCTTGCCCCCGCCTTTAAGGACAGAAAGCTTTATGATCGCAGCAAATTTGCCAGTTACAGCGTGGCCTTCAGGCTTATTCCCATGCCGGGTATGGTCTGCATACAGCTCGGTCATGAGGTTAACGGCTGTTTTGCCTGCAGCGACATCAAGATCTACCTTGTAAGAAGGCTTGATCCCGGATTTGGGGCAGAGGCCTCTTTAAAGATATCCCTGGCTATGAAAGGCGGTCCCATCATGGTGGTCCAGTCCGGCTTGCAGACCAGAAGGCAGCTGGATATAGACTACGTGCTGGACTGGATAGCTGAAAGACGAAAAATGGATATAGTATATCTTTAGCTTTTGATATTGAAGGATGTTTTAAGAAATGGCGCAACCATTGGTGCCAGATACCAGTGTGGTGATTGACGGCAGGGTATCTGCCAAGATCAGAGCGGGTGAGCTGCAGGGCCGAAGGATCGTTGTACCCGAAGCAGTGGTGGCAGAGCTGGAAGCCCAGGCCAACCACGGCCGGGACATTGGCCTGCGCGGGCTGGAGGAGCTGCGCAGGCTCTCCGAGCTGGCTAAAAACGGAAAGATCGAGCTGGAATATGTGGGCATCAGGCCCAACCTGGACCAGATCAAGTTGGCGGGAGGGGGAGAGATAGACGCCATGATTCGAGATGTGGCTCTGGAGCTTGGCGCCTCATTCCTCACCAGCGATCAGGTCCAGTCCAGGGTGGCGGAGGCCATGGGGCTGGATGTGGAGTACGTCCGGCCCCAGCGCGAGGCGGTCAAGCCCCTATCTATGGAGAGATACTTCACCGAGGATACTCTCTCCATTCACCTCAAAGAGGGTGCCATTCCCATGGCCAAGCGCGGCCGGGTGGGGGACTTCTCCTTGGTGCGTCTGGGCGAGAGGCCCCTCTCGGAGAGGGAGCTGAGGGACCTGTCCAGGGAGATCTACGAGAGGGCTAAGGTGGACCCGGAGGGCTACGTGGAGATGGAAAAGATGGGAGCCTCCATCGTTCAGCTCGGTCCCATGAGGATTGCCATAGCCAAGCCGCCGTTCTCGGACGGACTGGAGATAACAGCGGTCCGGCCGGTGGCCAAGGTCAGCTTCGACTCCTACCGCCATAGCGGTATGCTCAAGGAGAGGCTCAAGGAAGGCCAGAGGGGCATTCTCATCGCCGGGCCGCCCGGATCGGGCAAGTCCACATTCGCTGCAGGAGTTGCCGAGTATCTCTTGAGCTGCAATTATGTGGTCAAGACCCTGGAGTCGCCCCGCGACCTGCAGGTCCCCCCTGAGATCACCCAGTATGGTCCGCTGGAGGGGAGCATGGAGGCATCAGCCGATATTCTGCTACTGGTCCGACCGGACTACACCATTTATGATGAGGTGCGAAAGACCCGCGACTTTCAGGTCTTCGCCGACATGCGCCTGGCCGGAGTGGGCATGATCGGAGTGGTGCATGCCAACAAGCCCATAGATGCCCTGCAGCGCCTGCTGGGCCGGGTGGACATGGGCATGATCCCCCAGGTGGTGGACACCGTGGTCTTCATCGAGAAGGGCGAGGTCACTCACGTCCTGGATGTAGAGTTCACAGTCAAGGTTCCCTCCGGCATGGTGGAAGCGGACCTGGCCCGACCGGTGATTGTGGTCAAAGACTTTGAGAGCGGCCAGGCGCAGTATGAGCTTTACAGCTACGGCGAGCAGATAGTGGTCATGCCCGTTTCCAGAGAGGACAAGAAGCCATCCTGGAACCTGGCCTCCCGGGAGATCGAAAAGGAGATATCGCACCATGTGCGCGGCCCCTTCCAGGTGGAGATGCTCACCGACTCCTCCGCTGTGGTCCATGTGCCCCATGACGAGGCGGCCAGGGTGATAGGAAAGGCAGGAAAGAACATAGACCAGATCGAGAAGAGCCTGGGCCTGCACATCGATGTTCGAACCAAGGACCAGCCCCCTCTTGCCGCTCCCCGGCTGGAGGAGACGACAAAACACCTCATCATCTGGCTGGAGGGGATGGCAGGAGAGTCGGTGGATGTCTTTGTGGGATCCGATCCCGTCTTCACCGCCACCGTAGGCCGCAGGGGAGACATCCGGGTGGCCAAGTCCTCGGAGATGGCCAAGAGAATGATCAAACGCCTCAAGAAAGGTGAGGCCATAGAGGTGCAGAAGGCGGCATTGGAATGATAATCCCTTGCACCTGCACCATCTTTTTTCGGCAATTCAGTCTCGGATAGACATGGTTATGCCTAGCTGACCTCTATTAACGTCTTTTGTCGAATAACCATTAAGCTTATCAACTATAATCTGCATGAGAATGAGACCGGGGGCAGTCTGGCATATATGCTAGAATATGCTGGACAAAGAACCCTATTCCGATGCAAATCTAAAAGAGTCTGCATAAGAAGGTCGATATAAATGAGTTTCAAAGCAGTGATATTATCATCGTTTCTCTTCTCCACCTTGCTGGCTGTGACAGCACTGGGCATAGCCTGGGATGATCCGAGCTACGATGTCGATGAGATGTTCCACTCTGGTGAGGATGAAGAATATGTGAATCCTGTTGGCGCTCCCGCCACTCCCCAGGAGGCCCGTGAGTTGCAGAAGAACAAGAGCACTCTGAACTGGACCATGCCCAGCACCCTCTCTGCTGGAGGGGAAAGCGCCAAGGAATCCAGGGAACAGGCTGAATCTACAGGCGAGATGCAAACCAGTCCCTCTGCTGAAGAGACTGCCGCCCCGGATGTAGAGGCCTCACCCGCCCAGACCGAAACGGTCAATGTGCAGGGTAACTGGTTCTTTGCCCTCAATGACAGCATGGCCAGAGAGCTTGCCCTGACCCTCCTCCAGGATGAAGGAAATGTGTACGGATCGGGCAGGATCAGAGAGGGCAACAGCAGCATGGATGTAGCCGTATCCGGGACTGCAGCTGGCTCAGATCTCAAGCTGAATCTGGTATCTACCAGTCCCATCCTTCAGTACCAGCTCAATCTCACTGTAGACCAGGATCTGGCTGCCGGTGAGTATCGGGCCTCATCCGCTGGCGGCGAGAGCTGGATAGGAACGGCAGAAGGACAGAAGACGGCATAGATTGATGCTAAGGGCAGATCTTTCTGCCTGCTATTTTATTCCTGACAATTCTTATAGCTGAGCAATCTCAAGATGGCCGGGTTATTCCTCATTTGCCAGTTTCACATTTCTTTTTGAAGCGGTTAAATATCCCACCGAAAGCGATATGACAGCCAAAACCCAAAGCCAGATCCCATCATGTCCAAGCTCTCCCCCTTGATGGAGCAGTACTACCGGGAAAAGAGCCGGTACCCCGACGCACTACTATTGTTTCGGGTGGGCGACTTCTATGAGACCTTTGCCGGGGATGCAGTCATAGTAGCCCGGGACCTGAACATCGTCCTCACCTCCCGCCAGAAGGACGACGAGGGCAATAAGATCCCCCTGGCCGGCATCCCCTATCATGCCCTGGAGCCCTATCTGGCCAGGCTCATCCGGGCCGGGCATAAGGTGGCCATCTGCGATCAGGTGGAAGATCCCAAATTAGCCCACGGCCTGGTGAAAAGGGAGATCACCCGGGTGGTCACACCCGGCACCATCATCGAGCCGACCATGCTGGATGAGGCCAGCAACAACTTCCTGGCTGCGGTGGTGCGGGATGAGGGGATAGAAGAAGGAGAAAGAGAAGGAAAAGAGAGCGCTGGAGATGAAAGCGAAAGAAGAGAAAAAGGAAAGGCGGGCCGGCTGGGCCTGGCTTTGCTGGACGTCTCCACCGGGGAGTTTTTGACCACGGAGATCGATGAGCCGGGCCTGAGCCAGGAGCTGGCCAAGTTCCGGCCCGCAGAATGCATAGCCTCTTTTCCCCTGGCCTGCGAGGGCTGCCGCCTGCAGATCCTGGATAGCTCCTTCTTTACCCGGGAGAAGGCATCCGCCGCTCTGCAGAGCCGATTTGGGGAAGGCTGGAGGGATAGGCTCAGCCTGGCCGAGAGGCCCCTGTCTCTTCGCGCCTGCGGAGCCATCCTCAATTACCTGCATGCCTCTCACTTCGATGCGTTAGACCATCTTCATGATGTGCGACACTATAGTGGATCGCAGTTTATGGTTCTCGACGACATAACTCTGCGAAACCTGGAGATAATAAGAAACATCAGGGACAGGTCCCGCCGGGGAACACTCCTGGAGTTCTTGGGAAAGACCAGGACGGCCATGGGCGCGCGCACCCTCTCCCGCTGGATTCAGATGCCGCTGCTATCCCTGGAAGCGATCGAGCGCAGGCTCTCGGCGGTCCAGGAGCTGGTAAGCGATTCCCTGCTGCGCCAGTGCCTGGCTGAGGAGCTGAAGGGCTCCGCCGACCTGGAGAGGCTCATGAGCCGGGTCTGCTGCGCTTCTGCAACGCCCAAAGAGATGGTGGTGCTGGAGCTCACTCTGGCCCGGCTTCCCGCCCTGCAGGCCATGCTGGAGAATGCCGGCTCGTCCTATCTCAAAGAGCTGCGGCTTCAGCTATCCCCCTGCCCGGAGATAGTGGGCCTCTTAGAGCGCTCCATCATTGACGATCCACCCTCCCATCTGCGGGAAGGAGGGGTGATCAAAGAAGGCTACGATGCGGAGATAGATCGGCTGCGATCTCTCCTCCGGGACGGCAGGAGCTGGATTGCAGCCATGGAGAGCCAGGAGAAGGAGAAGACGGCAATCAAGTCCCTCAAGATCGCCTACAACAATGTCTTCGGCTACTATATTGAGGTCTCCCGAGCCAACCTGCATCTTGTGCCGCCGAACTATATCCGCAAGCAGACCCTGGCCAATGCGGAGCGATTCATCACCCCGGAGCTTAAGGAGATGGAGAGCCAGGTCCTCTCCGCTCAGGAGAGGTCCGTCTCTTTGGAGCAGGAGATCTTCGCCTCGGTGCGGGGAAAGGTGGCCGAATCTTCACTGCCGGTCCAGGAGAGGGCAGCAGCTCTGGCTGAACTCGACGTTCTTGTGGCCCTGGCCGAGGCCGCGGTCGAGAGCGGCATGGTCCGTCCGGAGTTCAACCGGGAGGGCAGAATCTCCCTACGGGCGGCCAGGCACCCTGTTCTGGAGAAGGCTATGCGGGGCGGCTTTGTGCCCAATGATGCGCTTTTAGATGGGGAGAATAGCCGCCTGATCATACTTACCGGCCCCAATATGGCCGGCAAATCCACCTTCATGCGCCAGATCGCCCTCTGTTCCATCATGGCCCAGGCGGGCTCCTTTGTCCCCGCATCCTATGCCTCGCTCTCTCTGGTGGACCGGATCTTCACCCGGGTGGGAGCCTATGACGACCTCTCCGCCGGCCAGAGCACATTCATGGTGGAGATGACTGAGCTGGCAACCATATTGAGCCAGGCCAGCCGGGAGAGCCTGGTGCTACTGGATGAAGTGGGCCGGGGCACCAGCACCTTCGACGGCCTCTCTTTAGCCTGGGCCATATCTGAGTTTTTGCAGGGCAGCATCAAATGCAAGGCGGTATTCGCCACCCACTACCACCAGCTCACCCAGCTGGAAGGAGCCCTTCCGGGAGTCAAGAACTACAGCATTGCGGTCAAAGAGGATAAAGGGAGCATCACCTTCCTGCGCACGGTGGTGCCGGGAGCAACGGATAAAAGCTACGGAGTCCATGTGGCCCGCCTGGCGGGAGTGCCGGAAGCAGTGACCAGGCGGGCGGACCAGATCTTAAAAGAGATCGAGAAGGAGGCCAGGATCGAGCCCCTATCCGGCAAAAAGGCCAGAAGATCATCCCGCTACACCCAGCTCATATTCTTTGACGGGCCTGCTGCAGCAGGTCGAGAAGAATTGGCAATGGGCCTGCCACAGAAAAACCAGGCTGTACTGCAGGAGATTAAGGCACTCAATCTGGATGATCTCACTCCCCGAGAGGCCCTGGGACGGCTGGCGGACTACCAGAAGATGCTCAGCGATGGAGGAGAGGTAGAGGAGGATGGAAATGGTCAGAATTAAGCTTCTCGATGCCGATACCATCAACAAGATCGCTGCCGGCGAGGTCATAGAACGGCCGGCATCAGTGGTCAAGGAGCTGGTGGAAAACTCCATTGACGCCGGAGCAGGCAGGATTCTGGTTGAGGTGGCGGAGGGAGGAAAGGGCTTTATCCGGGTGACCGACGACGGCTGCGGCATCGATCCCCTGGACCTGCCCCTGGCCTTCCAGAAGCATGCCACCTCCAAGATCAGCCGGGCGGAGGACCTGGCTGGCATATCCACCCTGGGCTTCCGGGGCGAGGCTCTGGCCAGCATCGCCAGCGTCTCGGGCAGCGTTGAGGTGAAGACCAAGACCAGAGGTGCTATCTCCGGCACCTATATCCGCCTGGAACAGGGCAGGATAGTTGAGAGCAAGGATATCGGCTCGCCGGCGGGCACCACCATCACCGTGTGGGATCTATTCTACAATGTCCCGGCCAGGAAAAAGCATCTGAAAGCAGCAGAGTCTGAGCTGGTTTATATCGTAGATGCCGTAACTGAAATAGCAGTCGTCCACCACGACATCTCCTTCGAGCTCTTCTCCGGCA
This sequence comes from uncultured Methanosarcinales archaeon, assembly GCA_937864385.1. Lineage (GTDB taxonomy): Archaea > Halobacteriota > Methanosarcinia > Methanotrichales > Methanotrichaceae > Methanothrix. The sequence continues at coordinate 12,034 of CALMJN010000204.1, forward strand.
AGCGCACCCTCTTTAAATCGGCCCGATCGCCAAACTGGGACGATGTCCTCCTCCGCCTCTTCGGCATCAAGACCCTGAAAGCAATGTCCCGGATCAAAGCACAGGGGCAGGGATGGAGCATCAATGGAGTCATAGGCGATCCGCTATCCGTGCGGAGCAGCCCGGACCGGATCATGCTCTTCGTCAACGGCAGAGCCGTCTACTCCCGCATCCTCGCCGGGGCGGTGCGAGAGGCTTATAGAAACATCATCCCCCTGAGCAAGAGCCCTGTAGCAGTCATATCCCTTCAGGCGGACCCATCAATGGTCGATGTCAATGTCCATCCTACCAAGAGGGAGATCCGCCTTCTGCGGGAAGGGGAGATCGCAGCGGCTCTGACCGCCGCTGCAGCAGCAGCATTAGAGAGGCAATCCCGCACCGGCAGAAAAGAGGAGAGCATGATGCCCGGCCCGGAAGAGGAAAGGGTCAGGGTGGTTGAAGAGCCCAGATCCGGCCAGATGGTGGTGGCTGAGAGCGGCAGTCAGAGCACCCTTCCTCTGGCCTCAGCTGATGAGCGGCCTGCGCCGCTTCCCCGCCTGCCTAGGCTACGCATCCTGGGCCAGATCAAGAAGCTCTACATCGTGGCGGAGGGAGAGGATGGGCTGGTCTTGATCGACCAGCATGCTGCGGCGGAGAGGATCCGCTTCGAGATGCTCCAGGATCGCTACCGATCACGCAAGATCCGCCAGGATCTGGTGGCACCACTCTCCATTGAGCTATCCGCCAGCGAGAGGGTGGTTTTAGCCTCCTGGCAGGATACTCTGCAGGATATCGGCTTTGATATCTCTCCCTTCGGGGGAAACACCTACACCGTGCGGGCCGTCCCGGCCACTGGCCGCTACCTGGAGAGCGCCGAGAGCGTGCACGATCTGTTAAGAGATCTCTTTTTGTCAGGCAAAGCCGGCCCTGCCTCCAGCGACAGAGATGACATCCTAAAGCTTCTGGCCTGCCGGGGCTCCATCAAATCGGGAAGAGAGCTATCTCCGGCAGAGATGAAGAGGCTGATCGATGACCTCTTCCTCTGCCGCAATCCCATGACCTGCCCCCACGGCCGCCCGGTGATGGTCAGCATAGAGGAGGGGCGCCTGGAGAGGCTCTTTTCCAGGAGATGATCTTTTCTATAGGGCAGGACAGATGCATCCTGCATGGATCTGGAAGGATTTGCCAAGAGGGGTCTGTCTAGGGAGGACCCGGAGATTGAGGCCAAGCTGGTCTGGCTGATCAGAGAGGTCAAGCAGATACCGGAGGAAAATGCCCTCATCCTGGCCAAAGCTGTCCTGGAAGAAGCCAGGGCAACCCTGCACCCCAGAGGCGAAGTTTTCGCTCTGGAGAGAGTGGGGGTGAGCATGGGCGACTTCGGAGTGGGCTCGCGGGGATCCGGCGATTTTTATACCCACACCAAGATCGCAGAGGTCATTGGGCGCACTGATGCCGAGGTGGACTCCGCCCAGCTGGATGACTCCGGAGTGGTCCGGGGAGAGGGAAAGCTCATCACCGTGACCGTGGACGGCATGCACTCTCGCCTCAGCGACTATCCTTTTCTGGCCGGATTTCATGTGACCCGCGCCGCTCTGCGCGATGTCTATGTCATGGGAGCAAGACCGGTGGCTCTCTTATCCGACATCCATCTGGCCGACGACGGAGATGTCTCCAAGCTATTCGACCACATCGCGGGCATAGCCACCGTCTCCGAGTTGATTAAAGTTCCTCTCATCACCGGGAGCACTCTGCGGATTGGCGGGGATATGGTCATTGGAGACCGGCTGACCGGATGCGTGGGCGCAGTGGGAGTATCAGATGCCATCACCCCCCGAAAGAGCGCAGTGCCGGGCGATGTGATAATGATGACCGAGGGAGCAGGAGGCGGCACAGTGTGCTCGGCTGCCCTCTACTATGACCGGCATGAGGTGGTGGAAGAGACACTGAACATCAAGTTCCTGGAGGCAGCCGAGGCCCTGCTCAAAGAGAATCTGACCATCCATGCCATGACCGATGTGACCAACGGAGGCATTCGCGGCGACGCCAAAGAGATCTCCTATACCGCAGCAGTCAAGCTGGTCTTTGAGGAGGAGAAGATGAGCAGGCTGGTCAATCCCAGGGTTCTGAATATGCTCGATGACCTGGAGATAGACTATCTGGGCGTCTCCATCGATGCTCTGCTCATAATTGCCCCCCCGCAGGAAGCGGAGAGAATCTCCCGCGTCATTCGCGAGGCTGGGGTGGCCGTAGATGAGATCGGCACTGTGGAAACGGGAAGTGGAGCCTATCTCCGTGTGGATGGACAGCTATCCGACTTCTCGCCACGATTTCGGGAGGCGGCCTACACCCCGATCAAGAAAGCTGTGGGCCAGGATGCGGCAAGGGACATAGAGGAGATGAGGGCCAGGGTAGACCTGGCAGCCCGAAATGCGGTGGAAAAGAAGAGGAGATTCATAGATAAAATAAAGAAGAACTAACATAATTTTTACAAAGTTATCCATTTATGCCACGGTTGATTGTAGTAATAATAGTAAAAATTTTTTGACAGAAATAAACTATTTATATCATAGAGTATTTGTTATATCTAAAAATAGAATGGGGTAAATATGAGACAATTCTCGGTTAAAGTTCTGGACGATGCCGACAGGGAGTTCGTAGAGGTCCTGCGAGAGCTGAACATTCCCAGAAATGTGGCCAGTATGATCACCTATCTGGCCAATGTGGAGGAGGCCACATCAAGGGAGATTGAGATTGGCTCCAACCTGCGGCAGCCTGAGGTCAGCATCGCCATGCGCACCCTGCGTAATAATAATTGGGTGGAGGAGAGGGAGATCAAAAAAGATGGTAAGGGCCGGCCGATGAAGGTCTACAGGCTGACCATATCCCTGGATCAGATCATAAAGCACTTTGAGGATGAAAAGCGCCGGGAGTCGGCCAAGACCCTGGAAAGCATAGCCAAGCTTAAAGAGCTCTCCAGAGGCATCAGCGAGACTCCAGTCTGAGTTGCTCAGAAAATCGGGCCAATGGACAGCTAGAATAGATAAATGCGGGCCGGAGGATGGATGCTGCATCCTTCCGTCCAGACCCTGGGCGTGGAGCCTTATTTCTCCTCTTGGCCCCGGCCCCGCAGATCATCCAGGTTTTCTTCCATGAGCTTCTTGCTTTTGATCTCTTCTTTTTTGCCACCTTTTCTCTCAGTGCTTCTCTTCTTAAAATCAGCCAAGAACCTCACCTATCTCTCAACAGCACCAGAACTCTAATTAACCTTTCCCATAGATCAGGGCCTTGAAGCCAGGCAGGCCCATTGATCATAAATCCCCTTGCTATCGCGATTATCGATTACCTCAACACTCCAGCCCTCTCCCTGTAGCGCCCTCGCGATACTCTCCGCCTCTTTTTGAGTATAAACCGTAAATAGGACCCTCTCCTCCGCCAGGGAGGCAGACAGAAGAAGTATCTCTTTCCATGCCGGCCAGTTGAAATCGTCGATCAAACCGACCATAAAGCCCAGCACAGCCCGGAAGGATCTGGGGGGGAAGATGGATGGGAGCAGCCTGGCGTCCAGGACCATGCAACTCTCCGGCTCCAGCTTCCCGGCCTTGAGGCCCTGGCAGACCTCGCAGCGATCCGAGTCCATGACCACTGGGCGGCGTCCCAGGCGCAGCAGAGCCTGGGTGGCCATTCCGCTGCCGCAGCATATCTCCAAGAGGGGTCCCTCTTCCGGGAGCAGGGGCGGCAGAAGATGCACCAGCCGCTCTATTCTCTCCTCTACAAATTGGATCCCAGCCTGCGTCAAGCAGCTTTCGCAGAAAAGCTCTCCGGCCAGAGAGAGGGATAGGCATTCATTTATGGCTAGTAGAAAGTCCTCCTCCCGAGCCTCCACCCTCCGCTTGATCGAGGACTGCCATCTTCCCGCCTCCTGGGCTGATATCTTGCGGGAGGAGTACCTGTCGGTGATCACAAGCCAGATGGGGGCGGGCTCTTTGAGGTGCAAAGCATATCCGAGATCCTTGATCTCAATGCCGCCGTCTGCATCCAGACCCTCCTTTAGTATCTGCTCTGTGACCGGCAGGTCGAGAAGATCCTGCCAGGACTCTTCCGCCAGGAGGATGCTCTCCTGATCATCCAGCTCAAGTATACGATTTAGCAGCACGGATATGGCCTCTACCTCCCCCGCATATCAATCTTCTTGCCCGCTCTATGGAGAAGAAGAGCGCCGGAACAGATATATTATATTCCCGGCTTAATGCAATCTGCTTGAGACTGAAAGACCTGCCTGGTATAGGACAGAGGATCCGGGAGCGGCTGATTGAGCAGTACGGGGATGAGCAGAGGGCTGTAGAGGCGATCCTGACCGGGGATGTCTCCGGCCTGGCAATGGCTGTGAGCGAACGCCAGGCGCTGCTTTTGGTCCGGCATGGCCGCTGCCTCAGGCACTCTATAGCTCCCTATCAGTTCCTGGCCACCGAAGAAGCGGCCAGGGTGCAGGAGAAGCTGATCGAGCTGCTATCCGGGTATGCTCATACCGATTTCGCCCGGCAGAAGATCATGACATTGTTTGCCAGCGGCTGCCCCCAGATCATAGAGGAGAACCGGAGCCTGGCCAGGGCGGCTGCGGCTGCAGCGGAGAAGATGAAAGGCAGGGGCCTGGAGCAGCTGCTGAAGGGGGTCCGGCCTCTGAGAGAGAGGCCCCCCGCCAGGGTCAGGGAGCGGGCAGTGGCAGCCGCTACTCTGGAGTGCTTTTCCGCCCTGAAGGCCCGGGGGCTGGACCGGCTGATAGACCTGCATCTAACAGAGAGCCCTTCCGAGCTCTCGGACCTGGCCAGAAGCTACAGCCATGTCTGCCTGGCGGATGGGCGGGATGAGCAGGGGGAAGTGGAGAGGGCGGAGAGCCTGGAAGAGTGGTATCTGGTTCCCGAGGCCGTGCTGGGCTACTATAAGGAGAATATGGAGAGCCTGCTCTCTGCCGCCAGGGCGGCTGAGCTTCTCAGGGATGGGGGTGTGGCCGGCTTTTCCCGGTGGAAGGAGCTGGAGGGGCTACTATCCCGGCTGGAGGAGAGCGGCGACAGCGAGGAGGAGAGGCTGAAAAGGCTAATCGACAATCTAAACCCAGTTGTGGAGAGGGCGGCCGCCTGGGCCAATGAGGAGCTGAAGCAGAGGATAGAGAGA